>CALDHR010000214.1 GCA_937898585.1 uncultured Oligoflexia bacterium | reverse complement strand
AAAATTCCGGCAATTGAACCACCTGCAATAAGACCCGACGAATACAAAACGCCAGGCGAAGAATCTGTTTCTTCACTTTTTGTTTTATTCATTTTATCCACAATGGCGCGCAGAACTCCACCGATAAAAATAGGCATAGAAGTTGAAAGAGGTAAGTAGGCCCCTACCGCAAAAGGAAGTGATCTAACGCCGCATAACTCAAGCAAGAGGGCCAAAAAAACGCCGATAAGCACAAGGCCCCAGGGAAGTTTTTGCGAAAGCATCCCATCAATAATCATACTCATCAAACGCGCTTTAGGCGCTTCATATTTTTGAACGGATGTTCCATCGTCTCGCTGTTGTAATTTCCCATTAATTCCTGGATCAACGAGATAGACAATTTTTCCTTCATCACTAAGAAGATATTTTCCGGCCGGAACCTCCCCTTTAGGTTCTGCTAATTGAAGCATGTAATATTCGCCATCATCTTTTTCACCTTCAGGGCCTTTCACTCGCTCACGCGAAAGATTTTCAACAGAAAAAGTCGCGCTACTAAAATCTTGCTTGGCATAAACAGTGGAAACATCATTGAGCAGAACTAACGTATACCCCATCACAAGGGCCGATGTGACAACACCAAAAAGTAAGGCCAGTTGCTGCGCCCACGGCGTTCCTCCCACAAGATATCCCGTCTTTAAATCTTGCGACGTTGTTCCACCATTACTGGCCGCTACGCAAACAATGGCCGCAATACAAAGGGCCGTTACGCGATCCTTGGGACCAACCCAATCCATGGCCAAAAAAATCAGACACGTAATGATCAAAGTGGCCACTGTCATTCCTGAAATAGGACAAGATGACAATCCAAGTTCTCCTGATAAACGAGAGGCCACTGTCACAAAGAGAAAACTAAAAAGAACAATGAGGATGGCCCCTAATAAATTCAGATGAAGCATCGGAATGCAATATAAGGCCAAAACAATGAGACTAATTCCCAACATAACCCATTTAAGAGGAAGATCTTTTTCCGTTCGCTGAAGTTTTTGCCTTCCTTTCATTTCTTTTTCTACACCAAATCCACCGACGCCTCCTTTAATAGAGCGAATAATGGTCGGCATACTCTGAACCATTGAAATAATTCCACCGGCCGTGACGGCCCCTGCACCAATGTAGAGAATATAGTTATGCCAAATGTCATGAATACTCATCTCTGAAATAAGCTTTGTGGCAGGATAAATGGGAACGGTTAAATACTGACCAAATAAAACAATACAGGGCGTGAGGACAAAAGCAGAAAGTACCCCACCGGCCACCATCACCATAGCGGTCTTGGCACCGATAATATAGCCAACACCAAGAAGTTCAGGAGAGACTTCTGCGGCAAAATAAGATCCTTTGTAAAATTCAAAGGCCTTAAAAGGAACTTCGTTCCAAAGTTTGGCCCCACAGTTGAGTATTTTATAAATAAGACCTACAAAAAAACCACTAAAGACGGTGCTGGCACGCGCGCCGCCCTCTTCACCTGAAATTAAAACTTCAGCGCAGGCCCTTCCTTCGGGGAATTTAAGCTTTTTATGTTCGCGCACAATAAGAGAGTAGCGCAGAGGAATCATGAGAAGCACACCGAGAATCCCACCCAAAACAGAAACTGTTAGAGTTCGCTGAATATCGAGATCGTGTCCCAAAATAAGAAGGGCGGGCATCGTTACTGCAATCCCAAAAGCAATACTCTCTCCTGCTGAACCGGCCGTTTGCACAATATTGTTCTCCAAAATATTGGCCCTGCGAAGGCCCAAGACTTTAGAGAGTTTGCGAAACAAAGTAATGGAGAGAACAGAGATGGGAATCGATGCACTCACCGTCATTCCCACTTTCAGCGCTAGATAGAGAGAAGAGGCGCCAAAGACAATGCCCAGAAGGGATCCCATAATAAGAGGGATAACAGAGAGTTCTTTTAAATTTTTTAGAGGGGAGATAAACGGACTAAAGGTTTCTTCATTTTTTTTCATCTTTAAGTAACTCTCC
>CALDHR010000213.1 GCA_937898585.1 uncultured Oligoflexia bacterium | reverse complement strand
ATTTTTTAACATGATGGGCAATAACTTCAATGCTACAAAAAAAAAGGCAGATGCAATTCTTGCTTCTTTTGAGAAAGAGATGGAAGAGACCTTATCTTCTATGGGAAATGACGCCATCGTTAACAAATGGAAGCTAAAAGAAGAAAAAGAAGATGTCGTCAAAAGAGTGAAGACCGTAATAGATAACGTTCTTAATGATACAACAAAAAAAGATATTACAGATAAGCAAAGGAAAAATTTTATTGATGATCTTAAAGAAGTTGTGATCGCTAAAAAAAGAGAGACATTTAAAGAGCAACTCATTGAAAGAATTGCAGGAGGAAGAGGAAAAACAGGCGTAGTAGTGGAAAGTCAAAATGCAATAATTAAATATTTGACCAATGAGCATATTCCACATTCCATCAAAAACGTAATAATGAATACAGATTCAATTAAAAGGAAAAAAGAACTTTTAATGGCAGAAAGAGGCTTGACGCTTGAAGATAAAGTTGCCCAAATGCTGAATGGGGATAAGGACGCAGACGGGAAAAAGGTAGACATAGAAAGCGTGAGAGATTTTGCAGATGAGAGAATGAGAACCTGGCTTAATGAATTAGTTGATAATCTAAAAGATCAAATAATTAACCCTGAGATGATATTAAATGCTTTAAGAGGTGATCTGACGAAAGAGGAGTTAGCAGTATTTGATAAGAATAGAGAGCATTTTAAAAAGTTAATTGATCCTAAAATAAAGAACATAGAAAGAGATATACTTGGAACACTTTTATCTAAATACAATATCGTGGATAATCCAAATCCTCTAAGAGGAAATGATTCTGAAGGTCCAGGAGAATTTGGGAAAATTTTTAATGAAATGAGACATTTGATTAGAGGGGAAATCGGTGAAATGAAAAATGATTGTAGAAATCAGGTTTATTTAACAGAAAAAACAGGGGGCATAAGCGACATTGTTAAAAATCTTACTGCGGGAGAGGTTAGAATTCCCGAGTCTGCGGGACTAAGTGTTAATAATTTTGATGTAGGAGTCTCTACAGTAAGGCATCAAATAGGTTTTTATAATAGCGGTATTAAAAATGAAGATGCAGTTGTTGTTAAAAATCTAGATGGAGATCCCTTGTCTTCAGTGATGGGTGTTTTTGATGGACATGGAGGGCCTGAAGTTTCAAGTTATGTAGGAAAAAACTTTCCTGATTTTTTGAATAAATTTCTTAAAGAAGAAATGACAAAGAAAAAGTTGACAGTAGACGGCCTTACGCCTGAAGAAATAACCCATCTAATGCAAAAGGCATTTGTGGAGTTTGATGTTTCTATTTGGGCCAAATACAAGGAAGGAAAATTGAAAATTCCTCAAGATGGATTTGGTTCGGGAACAACTGTAAGCGTGGCAGTAGAGATAGGTGAAAATATGGTTTTTGCTAACTTAGGAGATTCTCCTTTTAGAGTTGAAAAGAAAAACGGAGGAGTTATTCTCTCAAGAGATCATGATGTAAAATCTACTCCATCAGAGCAACAAAGAATCCTCAATGCAGGAGAGCAAAATATTATTCAACTTCCTAAGGGGGAGCATGTGACTTCTATATCAGGAAGAGTCAAAGTTATCAGACAGATTGGAACATTAGTTGTAGAAAAAAATATAGAGGTTACAAGGGCCTTTGGAGATTTTTCTGCAAAAATAACACCTGCGGGAAATTACCCTAAAGGACTTGCTGGACAGTTGGCGGTAAGTCCAATTCCTGATGTTGTTGTTGTGAGAAAATCAGAGATAAAGATAGGAGCAGTTTACTCTGATGGTGTGACAAAAAAAGTTAAAGAAGAGGACGAATATAAAAGGATCATTAGTGAAGCAGGAGACTTACCTGAGGATATCGCAAGAGCATTAACCCATAAAGCAGCAATTGAGAGACAATCTCCAGATGATACAACGGCATTAATTTTTAGACCAAAAATATCAGAGAAGGAAAAAAAACTGATAAAATTAAACAAAATTAATATGGGTGAAATGATTCAAAACAGAGATAAATAATTTACAGGCCCTTATTTTACGATCCCACAACATCCTTGAGGACGAGATCATGATAATTGTTCATGCCCACAAAAATAACTTTTTCTTTGCTATGAGCTGATTTCTTTTTGTTCTTTTTAACATGTTGGATGAAATCATTAAGTTCTTTAATCATCTGAGCAATTTTTGCTTCTTCAAAGTCATCGAGAATGACGCGGTTAAAAGAAGTTTCTTCTTCCATACTGGAAAACATAGAATTAATGAGTTCTTTGATGTTCTTCTCTTTTTCCTGTTTACTGCGCAAAAGAGGCGCCACTTTTTGCAACTCAAGGCGGTTGAGTTCATAAGGCGCTTTTGATGCTCGATAATTTACAAGTCTCAAAACCATCAATTCACTGAGGGTATTCTCTACGACTAACTCTGGATAGGAGAGCTCTTTTGCGATTTCTTCAACAGAATAACCCTTTTTATTGTTGCTGATCATAAGTTCTAAGATAGCTCTCTCTACAAGTAAAATTTCCATACTCTTTTTCCTTTTATGCTGATTTTAAAAGAACACTATTGCTCTTCGTTTTTTTGATGCGTTGTTTTTTTATTTCTCTTTCTAGCAAAGAAGCGAAATCTATCTTTTCTTCTTCATCTAAAAAATCCTCAAGCTCTTGTGCTAGCTCCGCTAGAGATGATTTAGAGGCAACATTAATGGTGAGGGTTGGTAGGTGCGATTTTTTTTCTACTAGATCTTTAAAAATAGAAAACTCCGAAATCCTCATTTCATGAGAATTCATAAGGCGATGAATTCGCGTCAATTGAATGCCCGTTTCTTGGGCGACATACTTTAATGAGGGATTTCCCTTTAAATTCCAGTATTCTTGGAGGATAAATTGTTGTAAGGGATGCATGCAGTTCTCCTTTTTTGTGTCATGAACTTAAAGAGTAATCTGCAAAAAGCATGCCAAAAAACATTGTTAAATTATTAAGGGGGCCTCCTTTGAATTCCAAAAAATTTTCATCATCTGCCGAAGCACGTGCTTTTTTTAATACCGTCATGATGCCCAACTACAACCCATCCCCTGTTGTTCCCGTCAAAGGAGTCGGTTCGCGTATTTTTGATGAAGAAGGAAAAGACTATATCGATTTTGGTGGAGGTATCGCCGTTACTGCTTTAGGACACTGCCACCCCGTGATGGTTGAGGCCATTAGAGAGCAAAGCGAAAAACTTTGGCATATGAGCAATGTTTTTACGAATGTCCCGGCCCTTGAACTTGCCGAAAAACTTATTCGAAACACATTTGCCGAGCGAGTCTACTTTTGTAACTCAGGCGGTGAGGCCAATGAAGGTGCTCTCAAACTCGCTCGTCGCTATGCCCACGATAAATTTTCTCCTGAAAAATATGAAATCATCTCTTTTAACAACTCTTTTCATGGACGAACTTTTTTTACCGTTTGTGTGGGCGGTCAAGATAAATACAAACAAGGCTTTGGCCCTATTCCCGAAGGTATTATCAATGTTCCCTTTAACGACTTAGAGGCCGTCAAAAAAGTCATCAGCAAGAAAAAAACTGCCGCCATTATCGTTGAACCTATTCAAGGCGAAGGTGGAATTTTTGCCGCCGATGAATCGTTTCTCAAAGGACTTCGAGAGCTTTGTACGGCAAACGACGCACTTCTTATTTTTGACGAAGTTCAAACAGGAATGGGGAGAACAGGACACCTCTACGCCTATCAAGGTTATGGCGTGACGCCTGATATTCTCACGTCAGCAAAGTCTCTCGGAGGCGGAATCCCTATTGGCGCCGTTCTTTCCACCGAAGAAATTTCTTCTTCCCTCGTTGTTGGAACCCACGGAAGCACTTATGGGGGAAACCCTTTGGCCTGTCATGTGGCCTCTAAAGTCTTTGATGTGGTGAATGACCCGAAAACTCTCAGCGGTGTCCTCGAAAAGCGTGAACGCATCGTTAAAAAGCTAGAAAGTATCAATGCCAAATATCCTTTCTTCGACGAAGTACGTGGTCGTGGTCTTCTCATTGGCCTTTATTTGAAAGAAGAGCTTCGCGGAAAAGCGCGCGAGTTTTTGGCCCCTTGTGCAGAAAAAGGATTACTGATGCTGGTGGCCGGCCTTGATGTTCTGCGCTTTGCCCCCTCGCTTCTTATTAGCGATACGGACATTGATGAAGGACTCTCTCGCTTCGAAGAGGTTCTTCGTCTTCGTTAAGAGAACTATAAAGAAAAACACTTGGACAAAAGAGTGAGGGAATTCGTGATTTTGGTCTTCACGATGAAAAGGCGCTAGGATTTCTTTTCTGATCAGAATTAAAGCTTGTTACAAATAATCAAGAGTCCCTCTTTCTTTTTCTCTTTTCTTGATACTCTTTGACAGCTTCGATGCTGCTTAGCCAATTACGTCCTTCTTTGTAGGCATCTAATTTCCCACTTCGAGCAAGAAGATTTAAATATTCTTTTGAGTAAGGGGTCTTTTGAGCAAGTTTGGAGAGAAGGAAAAATTTTTTTTCTCCAAAATTTTTATCAATGGCCCTTAAGTAAATATTCAAAGATTTTTCAACAGCTTGAGCAATAAACTTTATAAGGGATTCAAGATTTCCTCTGTCTGCTCTTTCAAGAGCATCATAGTATTTTTTTCTGTCATTTTTTAAAATAATAACGAGAGGGTACCCCTTTTGCATGAGGAGAATATTCATGGCCAGTCTTGCAGTCCTACCATTTCCATCAAAAAAAGGATGAATATGAGCAATTTTGTGATGAAAAATAGCAGCGACCTCAATAGGGTGCAATTCTTTATTCCTTTTTTGAACCCATTTGATTAACTCTTCCATTAAAAAAGGAACCTCTGCTGGATGAGGAGGTCGATGTTTTGAACCAGAAATAACAACAGAACCCCAGCGATAATTTCCTGCAATTGAAGGATCATTTTCTTTAACAATGAGTTGTTGAAGCGAGCGAATGAGTCTTTCTGAAATGGTACGTCTTTTTTCATGTTCGATAAGTTCATATAAAAACTCAATGGCCTCAAAGTGATTTTTTGCCTCAAGGTGTTCCTTTAGTGATTTTCCTTTAACTGTCATGCCTTCGCCAACCACTAGATAAGTTTCTTTAAGAGTCAGTCTATTTCCCTCAATTGCATTGGAGTTATAGGTCATTTCAACAGCAAATTGTTCTTTGAGTTTTGAAGTAATAGCAGTTGAAAGAGGTCGATGAGAATTCAAGATTTTTAATTTCTCATCGACTCTTTTGAAAAGAGGGATATTTAGATTTTTTTTCATA
>CALDHR010000212.1 GCA_937898585.1 uncultured Oligoflexia bacterium | reverse complement strand
TTCTCGAGAGCTGTATCCATTAAAACTTCTATTTCTGTTTCATTTTTCTTTTGGGCCAAAGAAACTTCTGTGATGAGTTGTTGGCGGCAATCTGTGTACAGTTTTTTTTCTGCGGTACTGAGCCCTTTTTTCTTTTTCAAAAGAGTAAGGGTGCGCAAAATAGAGGCCACTTCTTTGGCGCCCTTAAAGCGATTTTTTTCCAAGTAAGAAAAAAATACTTTTCTTTTTTGAACGAGAATATCTGTCTCGTATTGTTCACAGCTAAGGATGGTGAAAACTTCATTGATCTCGTCTTCACTAGGTAAAGAACGAATACGGTCTTTCGTATTAGTAGGGATCATTAGCCGAGCATTTTGATCTCTTTTTTCAACAATATAAAATTCACAAATTTGTTGTCCAAGATCTCTTTTGGTGATATCCACAATCTGACCGATGTCAGATCCATTAACAACAACAGTATCTCCCGTTTTAAACATAAGCTCGCCCCTTTTTGTAACAACCTTATAATCTTACCACGAGATTAAATATTTTTAATGAAAGGCAAGGAGTGGTCATAGGTTAGAGATTCATGGTTTTTTATTGAGAAAGAGGCAACTCATTGAATTTATGTAACTTTTTTCACTTTTTTAATAGAAAAGAAGACGCAGTAAATTGCTTATAGAGAGGGCATTGTAAGTGTTTTTTATTTATCGATAGTCTGAATTATTGTAGAAATGGACATCTTTATTCTTTTCCTCCATCATTTTGAGCTCCCAGGAGTCTTGAAAACTCACCACAAATCGCCCTTTATGGTCGAAAAGAACGCTAGCGGCATATTGAATAGAGAATTCTTGCTGTCGCTTTTCGGAGGGGAATTTAGGCCATCTGATGCCTTTAAAGGGAAGCCCCTCATAATCGGCCCTAACATTGTATTCATCTGTAAGGCGAAACTTCACAACATCAAACTGCAGCGCGCCCACCGCCCCCAAAATTTTATCGCCATTGATTTGTCTCTTAAAGAGCTGAACGGCCCCCTCTTCGCTCAATTGAAGAAGCCCTTTTTCCAAATGCTTGGCCTTTAAAGGATCTTTGAGAGTTACTTTCATGAAAATTTCAGGCGCAAAGCTAGGAATACCCGTAAAGACAATATTTTCCTTGAGAGTGAAAGTATCGCCAATTTGATAGGCCCCATTAATTCCTACAATATCTCCAGGATACGCTTCCTCCATAATCTCGCGATCGCGCGAAACAAAGAAAACAGGAGTGGCAATGCGAACCTCTTTTTGGGTGCGAACGTGAAACACTTTATCATTTCGTTTAAACTCACCTGAGCAAATACGCAAAAATGAAATGCGGTCGCGGTGCTTTTTATCCATATTGGCCTGAACTTTAAAGACAAAACCTGAAAAGGCCTCTTCTTCAGGAGCAACCATGCGGGTAGAAAGAGGTTTGAGTTCTTTATCTAAGGTGATGGCCTCACAAGCAGAAGGCGCCGGTGCATTTGGCCCAAGAAATTGCATCAATTCTTGGACGCCAAAATTATAAAGGGCCGTTCCAAAAAAAACAGGCGTCTGAACGCCCGCAAGATAATCATCGAGGGAAAAGGGTTCAATGGCGTCGCGGATAAACTCAACATCTTCTTTCAACTGATTAAATCCCGCTTCACCTAAGAGAGCAGGAAGTTCTTTGTTTTTTAAATTTTCTGCAGGAATAATTTTATGGTCTTGAGGATTTTTTTCTTTAGTGAAAAGAATAATTTTGTCTTCGTAGAGATGATAAATTCCCTTAAAGTCACTCCCAAAACCAATCGGCCATGTAATAGGCGTGCAATGAATAGAACAAATTTTTTCCACATTTTCAATGAGATCTAGAGGCGTGAGTGATTCGCGATCGAGCTTATTCATGAAAGTGGCCATGGGGGCATTTCTCATGCGGCAGACTTCCATGAGTTTAATAGTCTGCGCCTCTACCCCTTTTGCCGAATCAATCATCATAAGCACAGACTCAACGGCCGTCAGTGTTCGATAAGTATCCTCAGAGAAATCTTTGTGACCAGGAGTATCCAGTAGATGCATTAAGCGATCTTGGTAAGCAAAAGACATAACAGAAGAAGTAATGGAAATTCCGCGCTGCTTTTCGAGCTCCATCCAGTCGGATGTGGCAAAATCGCCCGTCTTGGACTTCACCATCCCCACCTTGTGAATTACACCGCCATACCAGAGAATCTTCTCTGTCATGGTAGTCTTTCCCGCATCGGGGTGAGAGATAATAGCAAAAGTGCAACGCTTTAATTTTTTAAAGTCCAAAGATCCTTCCTCTGAATAAACTTTCTTTTCACAAGTCTAAAAGGGGACTCTAAGGCAATGTGGGCCAGTGATCCAGCAAAAAAGGATTGCATTGGCCAATAGAAGCTTCCTTCAGGGGAGAAGAGAGGAGACGATGGCCATAAAAGACTCACTTCGCTGCCCATGTAAGTGGCAAGATTGAGGAAGAAGAGAAGAAAAAGAAGCCGAATATTTTTCACAGAGGCCGGAAGATGCGTAAAGAGAAAAATATAAAAAGGGATGCGGTGTAAAATAAGTCCTGTGAGATATTTGTCCTGGTGTAACTCCAGCATCATTCCATCAAGAAAAAAGTGAATGCCAATGGCCCACAAAGCAATAAAACGAAAAAGCAGACTTCGCTTGGTGAGAAGAATGGATTCCTTTGACATAAACTCAATGAGGTAAATAAACAGTCCGCCCATAGAGAGATAGAAGAGGGAGGCGGCCAGTGAATTAGAAGAGTGATGAAGAACTTCAGGGATAATTTCACCAAAAATAAGAGCAACTAAAATCACTTCTGAGAGAAGCTTAATGAAGTTAAAGTGTTTTATTTTTACTTTTGTGAGAAGATAAAAACAAAGAGGCAGAAGATAGAGAAGGATAATCCCAAAAGAAGTTTTCAACTAAATATCTCCCTCATGTGAGTGCGGATGTGTATGAGGGTGGTCATGTTCTTTTTCTTTTTTCTCTTTTTTGAACTCTTTTTTTGCCTTGGCATAAAAATCTTGACTGGTTTCAATAATACTTTCAGATTTTCCAATAAGATTTTCCCATAGGTCGGTGAGTTGTGGCATCGCTTGCTTGGTGATTTCTTTAAGCTTGGGAGAAATCATCACGCCAATGGCCAAACCTGCGCCAAAGTAGAGCGCCTTTTCTACGGCACCCGTGCCACTTGTTGTTTTTGGATTACTAACCGTTGATGTCTGATCTTGTTGTTGCGCCATGAAGGTTATCCCTTTTTAATTGCTGATTAATTTTTTGTCGTAAATGAAAAGAACTCAAAACCACTGTAATAGTGCTGAGGTTGTGAACAAGGGCCGCCGTAAGAGGAGAGAGGTTTCCGCTGGCCCCCATGAGAAGACCAATACCGTTGACGCCAATAGAAAAAGCAAAATTTTGTTTGATGGTGGTAAAGGTTTTCTTGGAGAGCTTCAGTGTTTCGGCCACCAGCTCTAACTCACCTTTGGCCAGCGTAATATCGGCCGCTTCAATGGTTAAATCACTTTTTCCGTCGGCCATGGCAAGAGAAATATCGGCACTCATAATAGCAGCGGCATCGTTAACTCCATCGCCCACCATCATGACTTTATGGCCTTCGCTTTTGAGACGGGCCACCAATTTTGCTTTATCTTCAGGGAGCATTTCGGAGTGAACTTCGGATATTCCCACCTGCGCCGCCACCACTTCGGCCACTTCGCGCTTATCACCTGAGGCCATAATGACATTTTTAATGCCCATCTTTTTTAAGTCGCTAATAACCTGTTTGCTCTCTGGTCGAAGCTCGTCTTGGAAAGTGTAAATAGCGCGGAACTTTCCTGCAACGGCCAGAATGACAGTAGAGTATCCCTGATTTTTCTTTAAATAATCCTGAACCTCTTGCGGTAGAGCAAGATTCTTCATTTCAAAAAGGGCCTTATTGCCAACGAGAATTTCTTTTTCCCCCATCTGCGCACTAATGCCTCGGCCAGGATGAACTTTGTGGGCCTTCAATTCTTTAATTTTAATATTCTTCTTTCCCGCTAATTGGCAAATGGCCCGCGCATAAGGATGATTTGAATACTGCTCCGCTGAGGCCGCCATCATAAGAAGATCTTGCTGCTCTTTTTTGCTTTTTTTATCGCTAAAATAATGCTCCGAGGCCAAAACAGGTCGGCCAAAAGTGAGCGTTCCCGTCTTATCAAAAATTACTGTATCAACAGTAGAGGCCGTCTCAAGATGCGTTCCCCCCTTAATAAGGATGCCTCGCTGGGCGGCGCCACCAATGGCCGCTGAAATGGCCGTGGGAGTTGCCAGTCCCGCAGCACAGGGACAAGCAATCACAAGGGCCGTAATGGCCCTCATCCAGTCTCTTGTAAAAAGATAGACTACACCTGAAGTGGCCAGCGAAATA
>CALDHR010000211.1 GCA_937898585.1 uncultured Oligoflexia bacterium | reverse complement strand
ACCTTCAGTTAATTATCTGTCAAACTATATTCAAAAACACAATATAAACACTATTTATCTCGCCCCCGAAGGTGAAGGGATGGCCATTGGCAGCGTTCAGGTTTTTGTTCGTTATCAAGGCTGTGCTGTAGGCTGTGTTAATTGTGATAGCCGTCAGACATGGGATTTTGCTGATAAAAATACCTACACGACAGAGACTCTTCTTCATGAGATTGAAAGTTACAACATTAAAAGAGTTAGTATTACAGGAGGCGATCCTCTTCATCCCAAAAATGAAGGTGGTGTTCTTGAGCTTGTCACTGAATTGAAAAATCGCGGTTACACTATTAACTTAGAGGCGTCAGGAACACGAATTATACCTGCTATCTTTGACCAAGTAGATCTTCTTAGTTTTGATGTGAAAACTCCTTCCACTCAAGTTCGCAGTTCTTTTGATCTTTTAGGAGAAGTCTTCTTTAAGTATGGAAATAAAAAAGGACAGCATCTCTCTATTCGCAGACCAGTAGATTCTTCCTCCTCTTTAATGAAATTTATTACATAAGATAAAAAAGGTTCTTTTATGAAAAACCAACAAGACTATAAAATTAAGCAGAGTGAAAAGGGAAAAAACTTTCTTAATCTTTTTCGCAAGGACTGTGAAATGGATAAACTTTTAGGATTTGAATTTGAAGTTATAAAACCTGGCACAATAACATATCACTTTACAGTAGAAGAAAGACATTTAAGTTCACCTGGCATTTGTCACGGTGGAATTATTTCGGCCCTTATGGATGCCTCACTGGGAATGGCGGCCCTTTCTCGGGCAGCGGAAGAAGATAAAGTTTGCTCCACAGTAGAGTTTAAGACAAACTTTATTGCACCTGCAAGATTAGGAGATAAAATTATCGCCCATGCAGAACTAGATTTTCAAGGCAAAAACCTTATGGTCTCTAGCTGTTCGATCTACAAAGATTCCGACAAAGAAACAAAGGAAACAGTGGCAAAAGGAATTGGAACCTTCAATCTTTATCCTATGGACAAGCGCGTTTCTGTCAATTCCTCAGGAATTTATGAATATAAAAAGAACTCAACTGAAAGCGACTAGCGGTAAAAGTCTACCAAAGGCCTGCCCTTCAGACTCACTCTCTTTTATTTCGCACTCTTTTTCATGGCAAAATACTCTGCGGTAAGTATCTCGCGTGGTGTTTAAAACACCAATTGATTTGGCCCCCATCACTTTATAAAGATAAAGGTCCGCTCCACATTGTTTCATCACCACGACATCCACTGAGCTGTGATAGAGATGAACAACATCTCCCACTTCTAATTGAAGTGATTCATTTTCTTGGTTTGAGCAAGCAATAAGCACAGGTCCCCTCCTGTTTTTAGATTACTTTTACTTTCTAAAAAGTAACAGAGACGAACTTGTTAAACAAATTTGATTTTGATGTGATGAAAAATAGCGTAAAAAATAGTTACTTGAATAAATTAGACGTCTTCGCGATCTGGTCCATAGAGCCATTTATGCTGTTGAGCAATGAAGCGAAAAGAGGGGGCCTTTTTACTGACAAGGTCGCAAACAAGTTTAAAACGCTCAACAGGAAAAGCTTCTCCGCTGTTATAAGCAGGAGTCAGTATCCAATCAATGACATTTTCACTCTTATTAAAAGCACTTAATTTGTCGTAAAGATTTTTGCAAAAAATAAAATCATTCTCGTCTGTAATCACTGACTTGATTTGCATTTTAT
>CALDHR010000210.1 GCA_937898585.1 uncultured Oligoflexia bacterium | reverse complement strand
TAACGGAGATGGTGGGGAAAAGGCCGAGTGTGGTTCTTGATGTTATGGATTCCGTAGGTAAATATGTGGGAAGTAGAGGAAAAGATGCCGTTTCAAAATTCACTAAGAATTTCAGTAACTTCATTAAAGATACAAGTGGCGAGATAAACCCTGGTGCCATAGGTGACTTAGTTGAATCTGCAGCAAAAAAAGGAATAGGTAAAAAATCGAAGTATGGTGACTTTACACCATTTAAACCTTCCTCAATTAATCCAGAAAAAATAGGTCGCCAAATGAAAGACAGAGGATGGAGTAATTCTCAAATTGGTGAGACCGTAAACAAGCCTCATAAAACATTCACGACGAGAGATGTTAGACGGCAAAGAAATGGTCCTCGCCTCGATGATCCAGCTATTGGATATATGAATAGAGATGGAAGTTATGTTGTGAGAAATGATAAAACAGGTGATATTGTTCAGATAAACGATAAGACCGATCCAGGTTGGTTATATCCCGATTGGCACCCTTTCAGTGACTAATGGAGACGATAATGAATAAGCATGAGTTATTCGATTTATATAAAAGCGTAATAAAAAAACCTGGTGGTATTTCGTTTATTCCACATACTGTTGCACATAATTTTATCAATGACTGTATCAAACATGATTTTGCGATAGTTGGGATTGATCGGTTCAGACTTGTTAATGGTACTGAACCTTTAGAAATTGCCGATTTTTCTGATTATAAAGAATCTTCTTGGGAAAAATATAAAATGGAACTAGCTAAATTTGCCATAGAATTTATTGATGAATTTGAGTCGGAGGAAGGTATATATTATGATTTTGTAATCGTGCCTAAGGTTGAATGGAAAAAATGAGTTCCATTGACGGAGAACGCTTCACTTCTCAGGTGATTTCTTTTTTGAATGAACAGTGGGGTTTGTTTTGTGATGGTGATGAAGAAGTCAAAGGAGAAATGCTGGGGCAGTTTGTCGGTGAAGTTATTCTTGCTGCTTTTCTTCCTGCTAAAACATTAAAAGGACTTCCCGGCATTGCCCCTCAAATGAAAATAGGAAGACTCCTTAACTCAATTGCCAAGCAGGGAAAAAATCTTAGTGATAACGTGGCAAAGCTTTTCTATAATGTAACGGAGATGGTGGGGAAAAGGCCGAGTGTGGTTCTTGATGTTATGGATTCCGTTGGTAAGTTAGGATTTAAAAACAAGAACACAGTAAAGAGCTTTGCTGAACTTACAAAAAAAGTAACAAATATAAATGATATTAAGCATTTAGAGAAAATGGTTGATACAAGCAAACTGGCCAGTCGTGGCACTCTAAATTATGGACATCCTCAATTACAAAAGAAATTGGTAAAACACGGGAAAGACTTTGGTATTGAGCAGGTAGATAATGCAGGTAACTTAACTAAGTTTAAGGGAGCAGTAGATGCCCATGTTAAAAGTGATAAAGTCATACCAATCAAAGGAACCTATCGTGGAAATATCGAAGTTACCCACTACTACGATCCTTCTAAAAACTTGAATGTAATAATGAAGCCGAATGGTGACTTTGTTAGTGGTTGGAAACTGGGTAAGGAACAAGTTGAAAATTTAATTAGAACAGGAAATATTCAATGACTCTAATACTCAATAAAGAAAAATTTCTTATGCTTATTGAAGGATATCTTAATGATAAATTCGATACAGAAACTTTTATCCATGATTTTTTGGAACTATGGCGTGAGGATAGGGATAATACAACAAACTTAGATTACAAGCAAAACAAGGCAGTTAGTGAAAATACGCTTTTGTCTGAATTGACCAATAAAGTATTTTCTTCTTGTGATGTATGTAATCTCGATAACTCTAGTTTTGATGATGAAGTTGAAATTACTGAAAAGCAATTTAAAGAAGAGGTTAAACTTGCACTTAAAGAATATGAACAAAAAGTATCTCATTAACTCCCCCCTCGTGCATCAATCTTTGTTGTAAGTTCAAAAATCCTAGCACAAGCAATGCTTATCTCTCTTTTAAGCATTATTCTCCACATTGCCCCAAACAATCTTCTGCCAAAAATAAAAGAAGAATTTCAGTACGATGCAACACCCGACTATCTCCCCCAAGAACTTCCTCTTGAAGAGAGCGAGGATCCTCTTCTTCTTGAACAACAACACGCTGTTTTTGGTAAGGAATCTAATCTTCTCCAACGAGAAGCGATTCAAGAAGAGTATCGCTCTCAAGAAACATACCGCGAAGTTCGCCATCGAATGGAAAAAAATATTCAAGCAGGACGACAAGATCCTGTTTTTGAAAATTTCCAACAACTCAACTCCTTTGAACTTCTCTCCAACACTTATCTTCACTACGCTAAAAAAATGGTGCATCCTGAAGCTCAATTTGCCAATAGCAAAAATATTGCCACTCAGCTCCTCACGCAAGTTCGCCGCATGCAGGCCTTTGCTTTAGGATTTGGTATTGGTCTCACTCACGCCGCTATTAACACGGTGACAGGAACTTTTGAGGTTCTCACTCTTAGCGCAAAAGCTCTCCTTGATCCTGTTCAAATCTATGATCTCATTACAGAAATAGTGGAAACTTTTGACGGAGAACGCTTCACTTCTCAGGTGATTTCTTTTTTGAATGAACAGTGGGGTTTGTTTTGTGATGGTGATGAAGAAGTCAAAGGAGAAATGCTGGGGCAGTTTGTCGGTGAAGTTATTCTTGCTGCTTTTCTTCCTGCTAAAACATTAAAAGGACTTCCCGGCATTGCCCCTCAAATGAAAATAGGAAGACTCCTTAACTCAATTGCCAAGCAGGGAAAAAATCTTAGTGATAACGTGGCAAAGCTTTTCTATAATGTAACGGAGATAGTGGGGAAAAGGCCGAGTGTTGTTCTTGAGGTGATGAATTCCGTTGGTAAAATATTCACAAAGAGAAAAGGTCTGTCTCAAGGTAACCTTGGAAAAACTATCGCATCTGCTAACAAACTGAAAGGCGGCGTGACTAATATTACCAAGCAGCTTGATAAGCACTGGAATCGGTTTGGGGAGCAAAGTCAAAATATTTGGGGAAAGGTCTCCGGTAGTCCTGCCAAAAAACATGAAGCAGCAATGAAGCACTTTGAAGATATATATAAAGGGCCTGGAAACTTCAATATTGTTAAAGACACAAAAACTGGGGTTGAATGGATTGAGAAGAGGTTACCTGATGGTCGTGGGATTAGGCTGCAAAAAGACTTTGAATTTAAAGGATTTGTAGACGGAATAAGCGGTAACCCTGTTGAGATAATAAGAAAGTTATAGGGAGATAAAGCATGGATAAGCAAAAGATATGGCAACAAGTTAAGTTTTATTTTGACTCTAATGACGGGAGTTTACCTGAATTTAGAATTTCTAATCTGAAAAAGAATGAGATTCGTGAGATATTTAAGTATCTTCTTGAACTTGGGGACAACGTTGGAGATGAACAATGTGTTTGGTTTGACCAAAAATATGTTAAATGCAACTCATTTGAATCTAGTGATAAGTTATTTGATGCCCTACTTGCAGTATCTCAACATGTTCTCATTAAAAATATCACTCTCGAAAATACGGAGCTTCCCCCTGTTGGTGTTTTTATACTTGAAAATGAAATGGAGTTAGATTACCGAATGGGTGAAGGGTGGGATCTAAACTCCTTTTTTACGTTAATCGAGCTTTTTAAGAAAATCAAAAGTCTTGCACCTTCTTGTTCCGTCAGTATGCCTTTCGATGGAGAGGCCCCTTTCCAAGAAAAGGATATAAAAAAATTAAATGATATATTAAAAAAACTGACATCCGTGTAGGGCATATCACATCCCCCTCTTGCATCCCTCTATGTGCCCCTCAATCTTTGTTGTAAGGACTTCCTGGCATTGCCCCTCAAATGAAAATAGGAAAACTCCTTAACTCAGTTGCCAAGCAGGGAAAAAATCTTAGTGATAACGTGGCAAAGCTTTTCTACAATGTAACGGAGATGGTGGGAAAAAGGCCAAGTTTTGTTCTTGGAGTGATGGATTCCGTAGGTAAGAAAAAATGGGGAAAAGTTTTTGAAAATGGGATTAAACCTAAGGATTTACTAAACAAAGGCCCACTTAAGAAGAAATTTGCTAAGGACAAAGGTATACCCGAAAGCTGGCCAACCAAACCATCCAAGAAAGGTGATGGGATTATTTTCCAAGAACCGGGCAATCCTCACACAGATATTCGAGTTATGCCGGGAAAAACTAATTCACCATACAAGAATAGTAGAAAATCTTATGTTGAAGTTAAAAAAGACGGGAGATGGTTGGACAAGAATGGCAATAAATTACCGGATAATAATAACGATAGTGCCCACATACCTCTTGATGAATTTAAGTTTCCATTTTAAGGAGAATTAGCAATGGATGAATTAGCAAATAATATTAGAAAACTTGTTATTGATACTTTAAAATTACTTTCATCGAAGGAAGAACAATTAAAATATCAAAAAAATGTCCCTATTGCCGATGTAAGTGCAGAATTATTTTGTCAGTGGGATGGAGCTTATGTCCCTGAAAGTCCTGTTAATAATAGAGCATTTTCAAAAGAAGAGATTGTTTCGCTTGATGAATTTAATACTATATTTAATAAAATAGCAGATAGCACCCCCGATAATTTGCCTTCAATAGAAAAATTTGTGGAAACAAATGAATGGAAAGAATTGTCAATTTCTGCACGAAAAACATTAGATAGTTTTAAAAATGATTAACAAGCTAGTAAACCTTTTAAAGGATTGGGAAAATTGGGCATTAAACACCGATTCTCACCCAAGTTCGCCGCATGCAGGCCTTTGCTTTAGGGTTTGGTATTGGTCTCACTCACGCTGCTATTAACACGGTGACAGGAACTTTTGAGGTTCTCACTCTTAGCGCAAAAGCTC
>CALDHR010000209.1 GCA_937898585.1 uncultured Oligoflexia bacterium | reverse complement strand
GCCCTTATTTTTCAACATGGCGATACGCCAACACAATTTTTTCAAACTTTCCTCTGGGCCAAACAGGCCGTTGATCTTGGCGATGAATCTTCTAAGAATTTAATGAGTCTTGGAATTGATCGCTACCTCGTCTCTCTTGGTCACAAACAACTTTTTGCGACTCAGGCCCATAAAGAAAATGGCAAAGATTGTTGGTGCCTTCAAGAAGTTGAAGAATCCTTTTCCGATTTTGAGCGCCAAAAATTTGCCCCCTCTTACAAGAAGTCTATTGAATGGGTGCGAACACTGAATAAAGATTTGCTCTGTCCTGAAAATCCTATATGCCCTCTCAAATTAAAAGAGACCCCAAAAGGATTTGTGCCTGGTTTTTGGTAAAAAAAAAGGCCTTAAGTTAACCTCAAGACCTTTATAAATTTGGCACTCCCTAGGGGATTTGAACCCCTGTTACCGCCGTGAAAAGGCGATGTCCTAGACCGGGCTAGACGAAGGGAGCAATGCGAATTCGAGTAAAAATAATGGTGACCCCGCCGCGACTCGAACGCGGGACCCTCTCCTTAAAAGGGAGATGCTCTACCGACTGAGCTACAGGGTCACTGCCTAAAGCGAGACGGAAGTTACTTTTTTTCTTCCCACCTGTCAATTTTTAATTCATAAAAAAGCGCAAACTTTTTTAAAGAAGGTCTACTTTATGGAAAAAACTGTCTCTTTTTATACCCTTGGCTGTCGTTTGAACTTCTCTGAGACAGGGCAGATAGCACAGAAGTTTGTCGATACAGGTCATAAGATCGTTGAATTTGGTGAAAAATCCGATGTGGTCTTTATTAACACCTGCACCGTCACCGATAGTGCCGACTCTAGTTGCCGCAACGTTATTCGCAAGGCCACAAAAACATCTCCTCACGCTACTGTCGTTGTTGCTGGCTGCTATGCTCAAATGAATCCCGAGGAAATAAAAAAAATTAAGGGCGTTGATCTTATTTTGGGAACCAGCGAAAAGTATAAAGTCTTTGATTATTTAGAAGAGAATAAAGAGCTCCAAATAAAAATTGATAAATCTCACGACTTTTGGCCAGCAGGAGAAAGTGCTCTCGAAGATCGAACGCGCGCTTTCCTCAAAATCCAAGATGGCTGTAACTACATTTGCTCTTATTGCATTATTCCTTTTGCTCGCGGTCGTTCACGGGCCATGCCGGCAATTGATGCCTTAGAAGAGGCCAAGCGTGTCTTAGAGCAAGGGAAAAAAGAAATTGTTCTCACCGGCGTCAATATTGGTGAATACGAAACAAATTCAGGAGATAAACTCTCCACTCTTGTTGAAGGACTTCTTAAGCTTCCTGAGCTTAAACGACTGCGCCTTTCTTCCGTTGAGCCTAATACCATGTCAGATGATCTCTTAGAGGTGTTAAAAAGCTCGCCTAAAAGCGCTCATCACTTCCATCTCCCACTCCAAAGTGGCGATGATGATGTCTTAAAACTCATGAAGAGAAAATATACCGTCGAAGAATATAAAAATATTGTCGCAAACATCCAGCGCATTTTTCCTGAATCTTCTTTTGGTGCAGATATTATCGTAGGTCATCCCGGTGAAACTGAAGAGGCCTTCGAAAATACCTATCAATTAGTCTCTGAGATGCCCCTCACCCACTTTCACGTCTTTCCCTACTCTAAACGCCAAAATACAGTCTCGGCCAAAATGGAAGAGCATATTCAGTCTGTTGTGAAAAAAGAACGTTGCAAGAAACTCATTGAGCTAGGCGAAAAAAAACTAGA
>CALDHR010000208.1 GCA_937898585.1 uncultured Oligoflexia bacterium | reverse complement strand
TGAGTTACTTTTTATATTTTTTTCTACTATACAAGGAGTGTATTTTTACAAGAAACATTTGTAATAAAGAATGTTCTAATTTTTGGAGGTTTACCATGGTGAGAAAAGCAACGAGAAAAGCGACAAAGAAAGCGACAAAGAAAGCGACAAAAAAAGTAACGAGAAAAGCGACAAAAAAGGCCACTAAGAAAGCGACAAAAAAGGCCACTAAGAAAGTAACAAGAAAAGCAACAAAGAAAGCGACAAAAAAGGCCACTAAGAAAGTAACAAGAAAAGCGACGAAGAAAGCAACAAGAAAAGCAACGAAGAAGGCCACAAAAAAAGTGACAAGAAAAGCGACAAAAAAGGCCACTAAGAAAGCAACAAAAAAGGCCACAAGAAAAGCAACAAGAAAAACAACTGCTAAGAAAACGACAAATAAAATGAGTGATTCGATGGATACAACTCTGACGTTTTAATTGGCCTTAGATTTTTTTGATGAATGAATTAAGAAAGGACCTCTATTAAAGAGGTCCTTTTTTTTTGTAAAGAATTCTTATAGTTTCCATTCCGTAAAGATTGCTGCAAATTGAGGAGCAACTAAGCGGTCATAACGTCTAAAGAGTTCTCCTCTTGCTTCATCTTTAGAAGCATGTTGGGCCAAAACGCGAAGAGTTTCGATATAGCTTAAGGCCCATGTGATGCTTTCCGCATAACTCATGAGTTCATCAATTCCTTTTGGGTCTTGCCACGATTCAAGTTTAAAAATTTTATCAATGCTAGATGGTTTTAGGCAATGAATAAGAAGGCCAATGAGATTTCGTTTGAACTCAAATTGTGTTTTCATGAAACTTTTTTGATACTCACTAGCATCTCCTGTAAGAGAAACAAAGGGTGAGTTTCCAAGAGTTGAAAGAAAAAAACTGCTCGGTTTTTTCATAATATATTTAATAAGGTCTTTTAGGGCCATGAGAGATTGTATTTGAGAAGTACCTTCATAAAGAAGGGGCGCAAAGCTATCTCGATGAAGTCTTTCTACATCATATTCTCTCATAAAACCGTATCCACCTAAGGCCTGAATTGCTTTAGTTGAAAGATTCGTAAAGAGTTCTGAGCCATAGAATTTAACAAGGGGAGTACGGCGCCTGATAACTTTCATGGACTTTTTATAAAGGATGGTTTCTTCTTTTGTCAGTTCACCATGATGTCTTTTTTTCAAATCAAGTTTTTGTGAGATATCAAAATGAGAGACAGTATCAACCATTAATGCTCTAAAAGCATCTCTTTGAGTTTCCCATGATTCTAGATTTCTTTTATAAAGGGGAAGATCGAGAAGTTGTTTCCCAAATTGTTCTCTTTCTCCGGCGTATTTTCTAACAGCGCTTAAGCAGGCCTCTATTCCACCGAGTGATTGAAGTCCAACGGCCACTCTTGCTTCATTCATAAGATGAAACATGAGTGCTAGTCCTTTATGTTCTTCCCCAACGAGGGTTGCTTTTGTGTTTTCATAGAGTACTTCACAAGTAAAAGATCCATGAAGCCCCATTTTGTCTTCGTTTTTTACAATTTTATAGTTTTTTATTTTATTTCCCTGTTCGTCTTCCAGCCATTCTTTAGCAAAAAAGAGAGAAATACCATCAAGGCCTTCAGGTGCTCCTTTGATTTTGGCCAGGACGAGGGCCAGACCGCCTCCGGCATTGGTGATAAAAATTTTACTTCCATTGAGAAGATAAGTTCCATCTGTTGTTTTTTCAGCACTGGTCCGAAGAGAGCCTAGATCTGATCCTGCACCGGGTTCTGTTAAACACATAGAACCACTTATTTCAGCTTTCAAGATCATGGGAATATATTTTTCTTTGATATCATCAGTGCAAAATCGTTCAATCATGTCGGCAATGCTAGTAAAAAAACCAATTTGGGTGAAGGATGAAGGGCAGGCCCGACCAATTTGTTCAATGGCCAACATCGAGATAGAAACGGGGACACCAAGACCTCCGTAACGTGGGTCCATGGATAATCCAAAGAACTCTAGGCTTTTTGCTTCATTGTAAAAGGCCTCAAGATGTTCATTGGGAATCATACAGAAGTTTTCAATTTTTCCAGGTCCTTCATGGTCTAAAATTTTTGCTCGATTTTTTACAGCATTGGCGGTCCAATCTCCTGTTTGAGTTAATAGCTCTTCAAAAAAACCTAAGAGTTCTTCTTTGTTATTAAATCCCTCGGGTGTGGGAAAAGTAGGATAGTAGAGAGGGATGATAGAATCCCAATCGAGAGCATGACGCATTAAGTATTTCCATTCGGAGGAGTCAGCATAAAAATTCATAGAGAATCCTTTCTGTTTATTTGAAGATTATAAGAGAAATGTAACACAAAAAAGGTTACTTTTTTAAATAGATATTATCTGTTTATCGCTGTTAAACGTCTATTTATTTGGTTGGTCATTTATGAATAATGTTTCCTTTAGAGATTATCCCCAAGACTTTGGTGTAAGTAAAATGGCCGAAATGGTATTACTTTACACTTTTGCAATGTTCTCTTTATCTTTTTTTATCGGAACTCTTTTTTCAGAGAATATTCTCTTATTTTTTATCTCTCTTCTTTTTATTGTGAGCTCTAGGAGGATTGCTTTCAGTGAGAAAATGATTTTTTTGGCCCAAGTTGTTTTACTTGTGGCGGTTATGCTCTCTATTTATGAATGGGTGGGAAAGGTAGATTTTTATGTAGGAGGAATGAAGAGGTTTGATAAGATTGCTCATGATATTGATCTTATGATTTTTGGGATTAATCCTGCTCTTTATATTCAACAATTCACTTCTCTTTGGCCTCTGATATGGCAGCATTCTTTTTATGATCTTTTGATGATGAGTTACTTTTTATATTTTTTTCTTCCTTTTGTTATCATGCTTACTTTTTTTGTAAGTGCTCAGGAGGAAGAGAAGTTTTTTATAGGTCGTATAACCATGTCTTATATTATTATGTTTCTCATCAATTTTTCTTTTTATCTCATTATTCCTATTTCAGGACCTATTGATTACTTACATGATCTTTATCCCTCTCCTCTTCCTTTTGGTCATGTGAGTGGTTTTCTTTTTAAAATTATCGCTGATTTTCGCAATAATTTTATTGATTGCTTCCCCAGTGGCCATGCGGGGGCCTCTCTTCTCTCTCTCTTTTGGGCCTTTCGGCTTAATCTCATTATTAAGTGGGGAATTGCTTTAGTTACAGTCTTTATTTTAATGGCCGTTTTTATGCTGCGCTTTCACTACTTTATTGACGTTTTTTGCTCAATAATTCTTGTTTTAACGAGTTATTATTTGGCCCGTTTCTTTTATCCTTGGGGCGTTCGCTCAGAGATGATCAATAAAAATTAATGAAGAGCTCTCTGGGCAGCTCTTTTATCCTTTTGTTTATAAATAAAAAACCACTAAAGCGATAAGCTATTGAAACTATAGGTATTTACTCGCCCCCGTGCCTCAGGATAATTAAAAAAGGCCTCCACCCCTTATATTTAAAGAATGAAAAATTTAAAAAACAAAAATAAATTTAATCGAGGAACCATTGTCCTTTATGGTGGAGAGGATCACGATCTTAACAAGAAAGTTGATGGTCTTTTATTTAAAAAATTGGCCAAAGGAAAGGTTATTAAGAAGATCGCCTATCTTCCCCCTGAAGGAGATGGACGAGGAGAATTCTTTCGCGACTTTAAGAGGAATTTTGCGTCAAAAAAGCGCCAGGTAGAATGTTTTTCAGAAAAAAAGCTTAAAAAAGATGAAGAAAGGAAGAAATTCTTTCAATCAGATATTATTTACCTTGGGGGAGGAAATACATTTTCTTTATTGGCCCTTTTGCGCAAACTCAATCTCAGAAAAGATCTGCTTGCCTTTGTTGAGAAGGGCGGAATCCTCTGTGGCTACAGTGCAGGTGCTATTGTGCTTACCCCGTCTATTTATACGGCCACAATCCCTTCGCTAGAGGCCGATGAGAATGAAGTAAAACTCAAAAATCGTCGAGGTCTTGGCCTGACAAATTTTGAATTTACTCCCCACTATCTACCTTCGTGTAAGAAAAGTGATGAGGAGTTAAAGCATTATTCATTAAAGAGAACTCCGCGCACTCTCGTTGGTTGTAAAGATGGTGAGGCCATTGCCATTAAAGGCGGCAGGGCCCTCTTTTTAGGAAAAAAGCGCATTTTTCATCGAGGAGAAAAGACTCTTTCAAAAATGCCTTAAAAAGAAGTCGCTTTTATTTTCATAATAAAAAAAAGGGGCCGAAAAAGGAATTAATTACATTCTTTTAGAGATGATTTTTCAATAAAGAGGGCCCCTCTTTTTTGTTCTAAATGAGAGGTCTAAAATATTTCCCACTTGCAATTTTTCAGGGGAGGGGAAGTTGAAGGCCATTTTATTTTTTTCTATTTTGATATTTTCTTATCTTCAAGTTCAGGCAAAAATAATCTGTACCATTGGGAGTGAAGAGGAAGGAAAATTTTCTCTTAAAATGAGCTCCGTTGAAGATTTTTTCTCAAAAAGCACAGCGGAGGTTTTATTATTAGAAAAAAACCTTCCTGAAGTTCTCCATATTCTTGATTATTATTTTGAAAGAGAGATTTGCTATTTCCCTCATGAATATATCGTCAATTATTCTCCGAAAATAACAAGACCTCCTTTTGAAAAAATTGATTTTTCTGCTTGGCCGTCTCATTTAGAGCAAATTAAGAAAAACGATTTTTATCACTGGACCAAAGAGCAGAAAAAAAACTTTTTAAGACTTCTTTTTGATCATAAGAGCAAGATGGATTTTCTTTACTGGCGCTCTATGATTTTAGGGATCACCTTTAGCTCTTCAAGAGACTCTCTGGATTCCATGATCCAATCCATCAAAAGAAGATTTTTCCCTCAAAATGAAGAAGAAAAAGAACTCCTAGAAGAATTAACCCTCTTTCACCAATTTGAAAAACTCCATCGGGAGAAGGTTGTTCATTATGTGGAGACATCCCCTCAAGAGTTTAAAAAACTCGAATCAGAACACTACGAGGGAAAATGTGAAAAAATATACAGAGATAAAGAGGGAGACCTTCACGAGCTCAAATGGCCTTGGAACTATTTTTGGTCTTATGAGTTTGAGTATTGTCACTATAAAGAAAGGGGATCTAGAAATAACGATATTTTGTATTACTTTCCAGGTCTAACAGCAGGGCCTTCTTCATGGAATGATTTAGGAGGTCTTAAGAAACTGAGAGATCAATGGAGGCATGACGGAGTTGATGTCCCCCAGGTAATTAGTGTTTCTATGGGAAGGCTGAAGTTTTTTCAGGAAGAAAATGTCTACAATAAGTTTCTCTTATCAGCACTTCCTTATATTGAGTCAAAGTTGAAAAAGGCGCCTAAGAGGCGATTTGGACTGGGTATTTCAATGGGAGGAGGAAATTTGGCCCATTGGCTTTTAAAAGATCCTCATATGCTCAATAAAACGGCCTTAATTTGTCCCAGCATTTGGACGACATCCCCTTTTTCTAGCAGAGAAGAGATTGAAGGCTATATAAATCGCAATGGGGCCAATGCACTTGTCACTAAAATATCTTTAATGTTTTTGCGCTATAAATTTGGTGAAGAGAGCTACTTTAACTCAACAAATCCTCTTGTTTTGGGGAAGAGTATTATGGGAAAGTCCATGCCTGAGCTCTATCTTGCTGTAGGGGAAGAAGATGAACTGGGCCTTCAGGATGGGACAAAAGAGTTTTATCATCTTATGGAAAATAAAGGGGCCTCTGTGATCTTCAAGGAGCAAAGTGGGCCTCATTTCTACCCTTTTATGCGTCAAGGCTCCCACTGCCTTATAGCACCTCACGAATTAAGTCGCTTTTTTTATCCTTTAAATCAAATAAGATTTTTTTAGATCCACAGATTCTGCTTTGATGAAAGGAGGAGGAGAATAAAAAAATTTTGCTATTCTGATCTTCGTCGGTTATCCCTAAAGATATCCAATATCTATCTCTTGGGGAGTTTTAAGCATGCATCCAATTAGACCTTATATCATCGGCGTGTGTGGAGGAAGTGGCTCAGGAAAGACAACTTTCTCGCGAATGGTAAAAGAGAAGGTTGGCGAAGAGGGATGTGTCATTATCCCTCAAGATAATTACTACTGTGACTTATCCACCTTTTTTGATGGAGATGGTGGATCAGTCAATTTTGATCACCCCGACACTATTGATTTCTCCTTGATGGGACAGCAATTGGGAGATTTAAAGCTTTTCAAATCAGTGGATATCCCCATTTATGATTTTGCTCATCACAAACGTTCGACTCAAAAAGAGACTCTTGTACCTCGTCCTATTATAATCGTTGAAGGAACGCTCATTTTGTCGCAAGAAGTTATTCGGCGTCATCTCGATGTTTGTGTGTTCTTTGATATTGAAGAGAGCGTTCGTTTTCGCCGCCGTCTTAAAAGAGATGTGGAAGAGCGAGGAAGAACGGAAGAAGGGGTTTACAAGCAATTCTTTACTCAGGTAAGGCCCATGCATGAACTTTTTGTGGATGGAAGCAAACATTACGCAGATCATCTTATTAATGACAATAATCAGTCAGACTCAATCCTTCAGCTTATCTTTAAAGATCGTCTTTCTTCTTCTACTATCCCTTCTAAAGAGACAAATTCTCATTCTTTTGGAAAAAAAGTGGTGGTCCCAAAGGGATTCGAACCCCTGACTGGACTTTAGGAAAGTCCCGTTATATCCAATTTAACTATAGGACCATTTTGGTCGCTCTTTATACAAGACAAATAAACTAATGCGAAGGAAATTTTGTTATGTTTAGTTACGAATCTTATAAAGTTCTCCACTTTATCTCTCTTTTTCTCCTCATTGCTTCTTACTCTGTTGCCTATTACGCAACAGCAACAAAGAAGAGTAAAATAGTTGTGGGATTATCAACTCTCTTTATTTTTGTCTCAGGGATGGGACTTATGGCCCGTCTAGGTATAAAACACGCAGAAGGATACCCCTTGTGGATTATCTTGAAAATGTCTTTTTGGCTTATTGTTGCGGCCTCAGCGGCCATTATACCTAAGCGATTTACTCAAAAAAAGTTGCTGCCTTATTCTTTTCTCTTCATTTTTGTTCTTTTGGCCATTTCTGTAGCGGTTCATAAATACACCTAACTTACTTTTTTTTCATAATTACTTAGGCCATTTCTCTGATTGACGATGAGTTGTCATCGTCTAGTGAGGTTTTAGGTATGGCCGATGTTAAAAATGAGACTGAAAAAGTATACTCAATTGTCGTTTTAAGTGACGACGTCGCTTTCTATAATCAAGTCGCAGCAGTTATTGATCCCTTGATTAAAGATAATAAAAAATTCTCTTTAGTGAGAATTCCTTTGCAAAAAAAAATCCTGGTCCAGGAGATAATAATCCAACTTGTAAATCAAGAGATTATCGGAATTTTTATCGATGTAGCAACCTCTTATGATGTGGCGAATAGAACACTCTATCTAATTTCACAAATTCCTAAATTTAATGAAATCGTGATCACTGCTTTTATTAAAGATACAAGAGATGAAAAAGTTATCTATGAGTTAATTAAGTACAAGATTAATTTCTTTTTTAGAAAAAGTGTCATTGAGTATCAACATGTCTTTTGTACTTTAGTAAAATCATTTATGGATGGAAGTCTTAAAGGAAAAGAAGAGGCTTTTTTTCAAACAAAAGCATCACTGGAAGTTGATCTTTGCTTTCCCCATCTTCTTTCGGCAATGAATGATAAAGAAATTATTTTTGAATCTAATTTTGAAATTACAGGGCAACAAAAGATTCAATTTGATTCAAACTTCTTTCATCGTTATCCTTCTTTGGCCTTTAATGTTACAAAAAAGTCTCAAGAAGGAATTTATTATCCCTATAACTTTCAATATTATCTTACTTATGACTATCTTGATTTTGTTCCAGAAGAACTTAAAGAAGAGGAAGAAGATCCAAAGAAAGTAAAGAAAGCAAAGAAAGATGATAAGAAAAAAGAAAATGACGCCATAAAAATAGAGGCCTTGAGAATTAAAAATGAAGAAAATCAAAAAAAATATTTAGAAGATAAAAAAAGATGTTTTGAATGGATAGATGAGTATTTTCTTGTCAATAAGACAAAGAAAAGTTTTCCTAAAATGACTAAAGTTTTAATCATTGATCGATCCATGAGTGTTTTGTCTCTCTCTAAAAAAAATTTAGACGAGTATCTTTTTAATTTGAGGGCCAGACCTTTTATAACAGATGGACCAGATACTATAAAACGCTATTCTCCCGCTATTATCGTTTTTGTTTTTCAAGAAGAAGAAGAGATAGAAGAAGATAAAATTCAAATAGAAGAACTCTTAAAATCTCTTTCTACATTTGAAGCAAAAAAACAACCTATCCTTATTTTTTTTAACTCACCTTTTGATTCTGAAAGTTTAAAAACTCGCTTGAGCTATCCTAAAATTCTAGCAGATAGAGGAGCATGTGACTTTGACAAAATTATGAAATACTCTAATAGTGTCAACCTTCATCTTGAAAAAACACTGAAAGAAATCAGCTATATTATTTTTAGTAAAAAGTCAGATGAAGCTCAATTAAGCTTAAAACTCAAAACAAAAATAATTAAAATTTCTGAAAACTACCTTCTCTTTCAATCGGCCATTGATATCCCATTGTTAAGCGTCGGTTATTTCTTCTTAGAAGACAAGCAAAAGATATTCATCAATGTCGTGGAAAAAAAGCAAGATCCAGATGGAGGAAAAGGACTTGTTTATAGAGGAATGATCCATGGGCTTGATGAAAAAGAGCTTGAAAATATGAGAAGAGCTGTTTTCTCTATTGAAATGGAGAATAAAGGGAAAAAGAATTAAAAGATTATTGGACAAACGAAGATTTGGCCTTAAAATTTAAGTAAGAATGGCCAAGGAAGGTTTTCCCATGATTGATCATCTTGATCTTTTAGTTCAGGAAACATTAGATTTATCGAAAAATCAATGTCCTCCTAAAGATGTTTTTTCTTTGAAATGGGTAGTTTCAAAGAGAGATAAAAATTATCGACTTGAATTAGAGTCTTTCAATAATGTATCTAACAAGAACTTTTGTTTTAGTTTTGACTTCAAAATGTATTTCTTTGAAGACAATATCAGACTCTTGAAAAAAATTAATGGTCTATCATTTTCAGTTGAAGAAGAAAATATTATTCCTTCTCGCTTAGATGATTTTATCTTCAAAAAAGAGGAAAGTCTTTTTGTTCCTCTTGCAAAGACAAAAGATCCATCTTCGATGGGGAAACCTTTATTGTTTTTAGACTCAAGAGAAGATTTTTTATTTTTAATTACGAAGATTTTTCCTTTTATCAAGGAGAGTAATAAAAATGATCATCATGAGCTTATGATAGATAATAACCTTTTATCAAAGAATCAGAAGAGAATTTTTCATCAGTTTATTGCTAATGGAGATAATTTAAAAGAAGTTGTTCGTGAGTTTAATATCAAGAATATATCTCGATTATATTTTTTACGGGAATATTCATTGAAAAGAATTTTTTGGAGAAAACTAGAAAGATCTTTATGTGAATATTCTGGTCTAAGGAGGGGCCATGACATTAGGACAATGTCTTGAAGAGATAAAAAAGATTTATCTAAACGGAGATGTGGAGGCCATGACCAAATTGGGTATCGGCCTTATTCATGAATTAAAAAATAGATATTTTCCCTCCCCTTACCCTAAAAGTGGTTGGCTTGTGTACTGTCTAGAGGAGTTTCCCTGTCTTATACATAAAAATATGAAGATTGTTGTGCGTATTTCTTTTGATGAGAATCAAGAGGTTCTTTCGGCTACGCCTATTCAACATAGTAAAGAAGATAACCTGATTTATTTTCCTAATCAATTACAGTAGGTAAAACTAGATGAGAGGCGATGAGCAACATTTTTCTAGAGAGTTAAATAATTCTTCGCATCTCATGAGTCTTAGAGATGATGAGAAAAAGAATAATGCTAAAAGTAAGGTAGATAGTTCTTTAACGACAAATAGTCTTTTTAAAGTATTGTGGATAAGTGAAATAATTATTTTTTTTCTTGTGATTATT
>CALDHR010000207.1 GCA_937898585.1 uncultured Oligoflexia bacterium | reverse complement strand
CCTTTTTTATAGGGCCTAATCCTATTTTACCAGCAGGGGGAATGCCTCCCTTTTTAGCGCAAACTCCGGCCATTGACGAACAGGGTAAAACAGTCGCCTTAGTGAACAGTTCTGGTAATCTTCTTAAAATGTATTCTTTTTTTGAGTCAAACGTCTATCGCAACTTTCAACTATTTACTCAAGAATTCTTTAAATATCTTTTAGAAATGAAGTGCTGTTTTCCCATTTGGGCCATTAGACCTGGGCGAATTAAGGGTCTACACTTTCGTCCTCTTATTGAGGATCGCTCTAGGGCCTTTGAAAATTCTCTAAGAGATTATTATTCCATTCGCAAAACAAGCGAGGAAGAAAAGATTTCGCCTGAAGAGAAAATTGCTCTTTTTACTTCTTTTATTGAAGAGACGTACCTGGATGCCATTAAGAAGAATGCTAAACATCTCTTTGAGGGGGTTAAAGAAATCAATGTTTTAGGAATGGGTGAAGAACAAATTTTCATGCGCAGCACACAGACGTTAGAGGAAGGCCCTCATTATGTGGGTCCTTTTATCGACTCTTTTAATCTCAAGGCGCTTCCTTCTCTTCAGCTCCTTTCTCCTGAAAGTATTTCTCCTTGTTTAAGCGAAATAAAAAAAATGATTTTCACTCCTAGTTTTCTAGAAAAGAACTGGGGGGCCTCGCTTGAGGAAGATGAATCGTTGCTTCATGGTCCTTACAAGCGCTTCATTGTTCTTCTCCCTAATTTTAAAGATGTTCGCGAGGAGTATGCTGTTTCTCTTTTGGCCAGGCTTGTTCAGGAGAAGATGCCAAATGGACATCTTATTTTAGATTCCCTTCATGCTCATTTTGATGCCGAAGATCTTTTTCTCGATAAAATTTTTTATGTTCCCTATGCTCGTGTTTCCAATAAAGATTTTTCTTTAATCCTTAAACTTTTCCTAGGAGGAAATAAGATTATTCTCAATGAGGATTTGCTTTCCTCTGAGCAAAGGCAAACACTGGCGCTTTTTAAAGCAGAGAACTCCCTTCTCAATCATACTATCGATGATCAATTTTATTTAAATAGTTTTTTCTTGGGAGAGGGACGTCTTTATCTTGTAAAGAATGAATTCTTTTATAATGTCAGTGAAGAGAAGCAAAAGAAGTTTTTTCAACTTCTCTTTTACTCACTTAATATTAGTTTTCCCAATCTTAAAAAAGAGCTGGGGCTTCATCTTATTTTTTTTGAAAAAAAATCTTCTAGTTACCAATTGCGCTTTAAAAATATTTTGCGCTGCTTTGTTTTTAATCCCACTAGTTATAAAAAGAAAATAAGTTGTATTTCTGATGATTCTTTTCAAATTATTCAGGCCGTAACGAAAAAGCATGTGGAAATAGAGTTTGAGTCAAAGCGGTCTCAGGAATTGCATGAAAAAAGTTTTGAAGCGGTGATACATCCTGGAGGCGTTCTGGAGTTTGAGCTTGGAGAGATTGCTGAAAAATAAGGATATTTTTTATGGTCGTTGATGCCCTTTACGTTCTTTATAATCACTTTATCCCTCTCTATGAGGGAGATCTTTCAGGCCACTATATTACGTCGGCCTTTACGCGCGAAGAGTATCTTCATGCGGAATATCTCTGGTTTCTCTATTCTCACAAACCACTTCCTCTTAACCGCCCACACTCAGTTGGCCCTTTTGACGATCTCGACTCACTCACCAACTTTGCCAAGGGTCTAACGGAGCAGTTAGGGCATGATCGCTGTTTTCTTTTGTCTACCTATGAATTTAATTTAGGCATTGAGAAGTTAAAGAAGAGTGCTGAAGTGATTCCTTTTTTTCATGAAAAGGCAGTGGTTCTTCGTCTCAGAGGAGAAGAAGAGCATCAGAAAACAAAAAATCCTTTCAATCCTGCTTTTTGGCGATCAGCAAATTTCAAATAATTCTTGCAAACATTTTCGTTCAATTATATAAAACGCCAGCACTACATCTATTATGGTGACCGTAGTTCAGTTGGTAGAGCGCCAGATTGTGATTCTGGTTGTCGGGGGTTCAAGTCCCCTCGGTCACCCCATTCTAACCTATTAAAATCATTCATCTTTTTTTGAAAATTGTCAGATTTGTTGTGAATTTGTTGTGCAAAGTTCAAAATTCACAACAAGATTTTGAATTCCTACACATCCTCCATCCTTTCGCCAAAAGACCACTGAAGGACAAAAACTTCACCCTATACTCATTTCTTTGAATTATTTTATCATAGATACTGTTCAACAAATTAAATAAAGGGAAAAAATTGCAACTTAAGCTTCAATACAACCTCTTGTTCATTCTATTTTTTTTAATCCTTAAAAACAATTTAAGAGCAGGAGATTATTATCAATTTAGAGATAATAAGATGTATATCCATGAAAATGGTACGTATCGAAATATTGAAATAGACGAAATCCTTCAAACTCAAGACCCTCGTAGACGTTATGAATTCGAAAAAGAATTTGGCATCTCGACGAGAGAAGTTTTTAACCTTAAAGGTCAAATAGCTCAATTCGGATTTACCCCTACTCTTCAAAGCTATCTAAAAGAAAAACCCCGATTCCTGCAAAATAATGAGGGTTGGTTACACACGCGGCAACAAGATGGATCATATCTTCTTACAAAAAGATCAGACCTTGCAAAGAACCAATCTGGCATTATAGCTAAAGACTTTGAAAAACAATATGGGATATCACCTCAAGAGTTCCTGACAAATATCCCAAGCTCTTCTGTTGATGCCATTTACACAACTGAAGTTAATCAAACATTAGCAAATTATCTTATGAGAAAAAAGGTGAATTTTATTTCACAACCAGCAAGCTGGGGAGCAATACCACCTTATTGCCCTCAACCTCAACCTCAACCTCAACGAATAGTACCCCAAGGCCAACAAACACCTAAACGATCTCTTGACTGCAAGGTTAGAGTAGAATGCGGGAAGAGGTGCAAACAAAAATTAGAAAAAGCGCTAGGGAAAACAATACCAACATACGATGATAACAATAAATACTACGCCAATTTAGGGCCATCTCAAATGCTAGAACTAAAAAAGAGCAATTTATTTTGCGGGGGGGCCCCTCTCGATTGCGAATATCTAGTAGCTGCTAACCAGAATTTCTTAAACACAGTAAGAGAGGAGGCAGAGGATAAGACTCTCCAATCTAAACAATATCCAAACAGTGACACTTATTATATTCCTTTAAAAGAGGTCCACATGAAGAAATTAAATCTCAAGGGCCGATTTTGCAAAGAATTTTCACCACAGAAGACAGGAAGCAATTCTGTCTCATATAATCCAAACCTTGTTTATAAAATTCCTGCAAATATGCATCAAAATGCACATCGAGAAAACACATCTTCTGCATCTCATTTAATACAAACTCCAAATTATGTCGACTTAACAGCACTGTACGATAGTAATATCCAGCCTGTTGATTTTTATCATGACGGTGAAAATAAACCATTTGATCTTTTTCCTAATACCGTAAGACGTATGCCTATTACTATCGAAGGAACCACCTATCCCTCTAGTGAGCATTATTTTCAATCTCTTAAATTTAAGAAAGGATCTCCTGCATGGGAAAAAATAGTCAAGTCACAGGCATATGGGCGATTGCCTGGAGAGGTTCGCAACCTCACTAATAGTCACAAGGAAGATCTATCGTATGAATTTCAAAATCCTAAAATGTATCATTCTCGTCATAAAATAGATGGGATGTACCGGGCAATTAAAGCAAAATATGAACAACATAAGAACTTCCAAGAGGCCCTTAAAAAAACAGGGAGTGCCCGAATTACTGAATTTACAGATCATCCAGGAGGAAACCCAAATATCCCTATCGATGAAGAATGGGGACGCAATAGATACACGGGAAAAGGAAGGGGGCTACTCGGAAATCTCCTTATGATTCTAAGGGCCGAAAAAATATATAATTATCACCCAGCAAAAATTCAATCATTAATAGAAGAACTTTACAGCAAGCCATAACTGCACATACTTTTCTTTATTGAGAATTTCATTCAAGATATTTTTTTGACATCTTACCTCTCTTTTTAAAAGAAAAATGCAACATGCTTCGAATCATTTCAAAATGCTTCTCATAGTCACCATCATACTTTCTTACGACACTCCTATGGTTCGCCTCACCTCTGCTAGGTATTAAATCTAAAAGTGAGGATTCACCTAAAAGACCATGTCTTTGATCATGTTCAAAGCGCTGAAACATCCCCCCTAAATATTTCAAAATATCTAAGGTTGAATTATTCCCTGGATTAACCATTAGCTTTTCAACAAAGTTAATGTGCAAAACAGCATAAAGAGTAACCCCCAGACTCCATATATCCAAAGATTGATCTTTTATTTCTGACTGAAGCATCTGTATAATTCTATCTATTATTGACAAAATTGGCCTCAAGTTATCTTGATGAACAATTCCTCTTTTAAGCTCATAAGAATATTGATCATACACCATCTGCAAGTAAGCTAGCTCAGGCGCTATATAGCTTACTGTCCCCCTCATCATCGTTGAATAAAAATCCGATTGAATATAAAACATGGCCTCCCTTGGCCTAATTTCACCAATTTCTATTTCTCTTTTAATCTTTTCAACATTTTTTAAAATATCTTTTATTTCATTTGTTTTTTTAGTAAAGCCAAAATCAGTAAGATAAAACTTTAATTCACCTTTTCTATCAAATTCAAAAAGAATATTATCCAACTTTAAGTCTAGGTGATGAAGTCCTAGTCTTTTACATTCAAAGATGACCAATTTAACAAATTCAAAAAACTTATTAATGACCATCGTATGAAACACAGAATAATCTTCAGGAGATCCTAGAGACACAATATCTTCTAATAATTTTAGTAAGTTTCCATCTTTTCGAGGAGAATGAATTGCACCTACTGATAATTGTTTGGGTATCTCTCTTTCTTTTTGTAATCTTCTAAGGTCAAGAGGAGGAACAACCGTTTTTTCCTTTTTATCCTTAAATCGAAAAGATCCAAAGGAAACTTCTTTTTCTCTTTCCCTAACTGATCCTTCGTTGTCTTTAAAAGAAAACTTATTTTTTTTCAAACTAGATGCTCTTCCTTGCCCTTTTGGTGTTAGAGATTTAACATGTTGAGAAAGGCTCATCTTCCCTTTTGTAATAGGAATAAAAACAGCCGATCTGCTCAAGAGAGGGATTAAACGACTTTCATCATCATAAGATCCTAAAGCAGTATTAGATGGGAAAATTTTAGTAACGATGGGAGAAATTTTAAAACCAAGATTACTGCGATCTCTAAAAATCCTTAAATCTGTGTTAAAAAAAATTACATTTCTATTCTCACTCTCCACCCCAGGCCTGGTATTTACCACCTCAGACGCAAAAAGACTCTCTATCCCCTGTGGAAAAGGCCCCCCTGCACGTAACTCTAATTGTCGGCACTCACCAATCTTATCTTCCTCATTTTGCTCATCTTCCTCGCTTTTTTCATCTGCCTCCTCATACATCCCTTTAATTACTTCAAGCAAAGATTTTATAAAGATTTTTCCCTTGGTATAAAAATCTTTCTCCTTTAATTGAAAATCATCCCAAGGCCGGAGAATATTGAACAACTCATAAAAAAAATTAATATAATCACTACTTATTAATTGAACTTTTTTTTTAAGTTCAAAATACTGAGGATCATCATCAAAAGAATAATCAGATGACAATGAATCACTTGAACGTGGCCCCCCAGCTTCAATAATCCTATCTATAAAGAAATTGAGGGCCTGCTCAGATTGCAACACTATTTGAATGGTACGATGAAAAGATTGGTCTAAAAACACATCATGAACTACGACATTAGGTACTTTTAAATTTTCTGCACGGCTTACTGTTATTTTAAATGGAACACTAAAAACAACAACAGGATATAGAGAGAAAAAAAATAAAAAAATAAATATTATTTTAAGTGCAGCTTTAACTTTATTAGACACAATTAATTTCCTCATTTTTACAACTCAAAGGATTAAAAGAAGCTCTCTTTTATTGGTTTAACGAGATTAATGGTGGGTAAACTAATAAAATCATTTTCTCCCAACTCTTCGCAATATCACCTAAGCATTTCACCATATAACTCAAATAGCTCTGCACAAGTATCAAACTCAAGCAGAGCAAGAAAGTATTAGGCCTCAGCGTGTTGACCTTTTGCTGGGCAAGTTTCAACTTGAACTTTTTTAGAATCTCTAAAAAGAAGTAAGAAAAGAATAGCAATAACGGCAGAATAAATCGCAAAACTCATCCAAATTCCAGGCCAATCAAAACGACCTTCAATGAAAAAATATTTATCAATTAAAATTCCACTGATACGACTTCCTAAAAAAGCACCAAACCCATTTACCATCATCATGAAAAGACCTTGTGCACTTCCGCGCATTTTTTCATCTACCTGACTTTCCATAAATAAAGATCCCGAGATGTTGAAAAAATCAAAGGCCATACCGTAAATAATGCATGAAAGAATAATCATCCATAAACGATCTGTTGGGTTACCAATACTAAAAAGACCAAAACGAAGGGCCCATGCAACCATAGAAATAAACATCACTTTCTTAATTCCAAAGCGTTTAAGCACAAAGGGAATAGTGAGGATAAAAAGAGTCTCAGAAATTTGAGAAATAGACATGATAACGGCAGGATATCTCACAGCAAAAGAATCTTTATAAATTTCCATCGCTGAAAAATCGTGTAAAAAAGTATCGCCATAAGCATTGGTCAATTGAAGGGCCGCTCCTAAAAGCATAGAAAAAAATAAAAACAGGGCCATTTTTGGATTCTTAAATAACTTAAAAGCGTCTAGTCCCAAAGCACTAAACAAAGATTGAGATTTTTCTCCTGCCTCACTCACTTTTCCTAAAGGAGGACATTTTGGCATTGTTAAAGCAAAGAGAGAGAGAACAACTGAACACGCCGAGGCCAAATAAAATTGTCCTGCTTCTTTTTCTAAGCTCGCTAGGCTCACCACCCATAAGGCCACAATAAAACCTATTGTCCCCCAGACTCGAATAGGAGGAAACTCAGAGACAATGTTCATTTTTTGTTGCTTCATGGCCGAGTAGCTCACCGTTATCGAGAGGGCCAACGTGGGCATATAGAAAATCATGTTAACAAGCATGATCCAAAACATCGTATCAGGGGAAGTTGCAGAAGGAAGAAAAAATAAAGTAATGGCACCGCAAAAATGAAAAAATGCATACAGCTTTTCTGCGTTGATCCAGCGATCAGAGATAATCCCTGCAATGGCCGGCATAAAGAGTGCCGAGATACCCATGGTAGAGAAGATAGCACCAAAGTCACTGCCGGCCCAACCTTTTGTTTGAAACCAATAGGCACCAATGGTGAGTAACCACGAACCCCAAATAAAAAATTGTAAAAACTGTAAAATAGTTAGGCGAAGTTTCAGTGGCATCTTTCTATCCCTTTTGAAGATTCAAATTGATGTGGATTGTCTATCAAGGTACATCTAAATGAAAAAGAGAAAAATTACCAAAAAATTTCTTCTCTAGACTAAAGACAAAAGGTCATTTTAAAACTAATATTATTTAAAGGAAGGACTCAATGATTACTTCTCTCTATCTAGGCCTACTTGGTCTTCTCTATATTTTCATGACTTTTGAGACCATCAAAGCACGCTGGGACAATAAAATATCATTAGGTGCCGGACCTCAAAATGAAATTGCTCATTTTACAAGTGCCCATAATAATTTTTCTAATTATGCCCCACTTTTTCTCCTTGGACTTTTTGTCTTGGAGGCACAAAGCATTCATCCTCTTTTTCTCCATATCGCTTCTCTCATCTTTGTCATGGGACGAATTTTTCATTATCTGGCCATGAGAGGAAAAAAAATGAATTTTCGCAGAAGAAAAATAGGAATGATTCTCACCATTGCTTCACTCATCTCTCTTTTTTCATGTAATCTATTATGCTTTTTTCTAAAATAACCATGAAAAAAATTTTGAAACCCATGATCTGTTTCTCCAAAGAGATATAGGAGAACGACAGTTTGGGCAGGTTGGATTATCTTTGTCTTTTGTCATCCAATTATTAAGACAATGAGAGTGATACAGATGACCACAGTTTGCACCAACGTTACTAATTTGTATTGTCAATGAATTTGGATCATTAAGTTCTTCATAACAAATAGAACAATCCATATTCTCTGTTTGTGAGTCAAAGGGAACTATTGATAAAGTGTGTTTTGACGGATCGTTTCCCCAACCTTTTGATTCAACTGCTTCTAGCTCTATATCTAAAAAAAAATCTTCTCTACAATAATTTTCAGACAAAGCTTCAAGAGAATAAGAAGAGAAAGATATCATTAAGGAAATGAGGAGAATCAAATAATCCATAAGAAAAAATGCCCTCTTATAAAAAAGGCATTTAAAAGAGAGTCGTTCTTTTTGTCAAAAAAATCAATTAAAGAAGTAAAAACTACTTGTTTTTAATTTTTAAAAAATGACCAAAGACCTCTTCAATCTCATCTTTCTCATAAGGCTTTGTGATTTGCTTAAAATAAGAGAGTTTTGTTTTGATGTCAGCATCACCAGAGACGAGGACACAGGGAATTTCCTTTTTCATTTTAAGAACAAATTCATCTGCTGTTAAATATCCTAAGTTATAATCAATGAAAATCAAATCAGGTCCATCCATTTCAATTCTCTCTATGGCCATACTGGGCTCACTGAAAGTTGAAATTGAAACATCTTCCGAAGAAAAAAAGTCAGAAAAAATTTCGCATAAATCTGTTTCATCATCAATATACACAACATTTAACTTCATTTTTTAATCCTTTTGTTTTTAACTTAAAAAAACTTAATCGAAATTGTTATTATTGAAAAGGAATAAAGAAATATCAGTCCAAATACAAAAGACATTTCTCTCTTTTTTTCATTCAATGTTTTGAATAACTTATAATTAAGTGTTGCAAAAAAAGGAGCACTTAAAAAAGAAACAATTGTCACAAAGTCTACAAGCATTTTTAATTGGTTAGAAAAAAAAGAAAGCAAGGCAAGGGATAAGAAAGAAACAAAAAGAGTAACAAGGAAAAAGACTCTTTTTTTTTCTTCTTTCTGCCTTAAAATAGCGACACCTTTTGCAATAGATCGCGGATAAGCATCAAGAACTGTAAGTGATGTGGAAAAAATAGTAAAAAAACAGGCCAATGAAATAATAGGTATTACCCATAACCCCACCACCTCCCCATAAAGCCCCACTAACTTTGCTGCAAAAAGAGATCCATTTTCCGGAAAAGTCATTTCCTTCGGATACATAATAAAAGCGCCAAGACAGAGAAATATCAAGGCCAGAAAAGTGGTGAGAATATAACCAAAGTTAAAATCAAAAAGTGCCTCTTTAAAGGAGGTTTTTTGCTTTTTATCTTTTTCATCCTCTTCAATCCAGAGAGATTGCCAAACAGACATTTCAATAGGAGCAGGCATCCACCCCATCAGCGCGATGATAAAGACCCATGAGTTTTTTTCCAGGAATTGATACTTAAAGGGAAAGTAGAGGGAAAAATCATGAACGGCCGTCAATGAAGAGAAAAAAGCAATCATGGTTAAAAGAAAAAGAAGACCCATGATTAATTTCATTAAGCGATTGAGCCAGTAGTATTGCCCCCAAAATAAAATCATTATACTTATCACTATCATGAAAAAAGAGAGCTTCATGGGTTCAACAGAGCTCCCTATTAAAGTAGAAAGTAAAGAGCTGGCCACAAAAAAAACGGCCGCTACACTTGTGACAGATGTAAGTAGACTCATAAAAATAAAAAGAATGAGGAACCACTTCCCTAAACGATAATATCCTTGAAGCAAATTTTCACCCGTTTGGGCCGTATAAGCATGACCAACATAAAAGAAAGGATATTTAATAATATTTACCAATAAGATAAGAGGTAATAATTCAAGACCATAAAGAGCGCCTGCTCTCGTTGATTGAATTAAGTGAGAAACACCGATAGCGGCCCCGGCCATTAAGATGCCAGGACCTAATTTATTAAAAAAA
>CALDHR010000206.1 GCA_937898585.1 uncultured Oligoflexia bacterium | reverse complement strand
TTAGCTCCTTTTTTATTTAAAAGAATGAGACAAGAGCTCTTTTACCACTAAAAATTGCAAAAGAAAAAAACTAGGCAGGAAAAATAGAGAAAGCTGTAGCAGCTTTAACCATAAAAGTTTTTGTCGAAAAAAAAGAACTCTCTTCTCATAAGATTTGTTGAGTTTTTCTCTTAAATACTTCCACTCTCTCTCAATGGGAACGCCACTCTTTTTAAAACGCTCTAAAAGATGAATTGATCGCAATCTTAAATCTTCTAGATCTTCTGGTACATCTTTCTTTGTTTTAAGTTGTTCACTAGAGAGCTGAATTTCTCTAAAAGGAAGGGCCATCTGATAAAAACTCTGAGTTGTCAAAAAGGAGCTAAAGAACTCCTCATAACCGCGAAAAATAAATTTCTCCCAATGAGGAACAAAAAAAAGAAAGAGAAAAAGGCCAACGAGATTCCAGGACATGGGAATTAAAATCAGTTGTAAGGGTTTTGGAGTAGGAAAAGTAAGCTGCAAAACAACAACATAAATCACCATTAACAACATGAGAAAGAGAGAAAAAAACCACTGCTCTTGAACCTTTTTCTTTCTTTCATGTAATCTCTCAAGATAAAAAGATAAAAAAATAAAAAGCTCTTCAAGAGAAGAAGAAAGATCAATCCCAAAACGACGATACTGATCCAACATGGAATCCAATAGAAAAGAGACAAAAGAAATATTCAGCTCTCTTTTAAGGATAGATATTTTTTCATTTAAGAGAGGAGTTGAGTTAGAAGATATTTTCACAAAAAAAATAAGATCTTCGATTAGGCAAAGAGGATTTTTACTTTCTCTTTTTTTCTTTTCTCGAGAAAAAAATAAAAGAAAAATAAGACCAAAAAGATGAAAACCATACATTAAAACAAGCATGATTTATGGTGAAATAAAAAAAACTTTTTTTAAAGAGAGAAAAATCTTTTTTTCACTCTTACTACTCACTAATGCGTTTAAACATCATCTCAAAGAGTGTCTGAGAAAATAAAACCCTCTCACTTTCTCCCATACTTTTAAAAGGATAGACATCCATAATAGGGCCCGCATGATCGATATTTTCTAGCACGAGACAGCTTTCCTGCGCCAAGCACATACTGTCCACCGGTACCATCCCATCATTTTGGCTGCCACTAAGTTTGCTTAAAAACCAGTTCATCATTTCCAATAAACTTAGCTTCATCCCTCCATAAAAAGTCTTCATTTCTTTGAAAGATTTGGCAAAGTAGCTAGGAGTAAACCAACTTCCCATATTCACCATGGGAATTTTTTCTATTACGGAGGCAATTTCTCCTGCATACTCCCTATTAAACTGCCTACGATATTCTCTGGAAAGACAACTCAAACCCTCTTTCGTTCCACCAAAAATCCTCACCACCCAGTGAGAAAATGTTCTCGTGATAATATTGCTTTCTAAAAAATCAACCCAGGGTGAGCCGTGAAAAGGTGATTGAAGAGAAATAATCCCCTTCACTTTATTTTGGAGCTCTGGATGAAAAACAAGAGATTCTAAGAGGTCAGCGCCTCCCTTGCTGTGCGTTACAAACAAAATAGGCCTTTCTTCTTTCTTTAAAAAACTAGCGATAAAAGAAGCATTGTGCCTGCAACTTTGCTGCGTGTTTGTCTCAAGAAGTTCATAATCTTGCCCAATTTCTTCAAGGTATCTCATTTGAGCAGCAAAAGGATTGAGTTGATTTTCACCAATCATCTCACTGAGCTTTCCCATTCTTTTGGCAAAGGCAAGATAGACATTGTTAAAAATGCCACCCACAAAAACAATTTTTATATGATTTTGCGGTTTTAAATCTATCTGGGAAAGAAAAATATCTTCCCGCGTTATATTGTACTCTTCTAAAAGAAATTCATCTGCCTTTAGGTAAAATTGAGAAATAAAAATAAGTGAGAATAGCAGCACATTCTTCATACACACCTCTCTTACTTAAAAAATAACTCTTTAAAGACTAAAAAGCTATTTTTTCAAGCGACTTTTCCAGCTTTTTACATCTTCATCGAGATAATCATATTTCATTGAAGCGAGGGTGAACTGTGAGTATTCATAATCAGTTGTATGGGTTAAACACTCTGTGGGACATACTGTTGTACAAAGACCGCAATAACAACAAAGGGCCGTATCAATTGAAAATTGTGTCAAATTCAATTTAATAGGCATTCCATTAGATGTTTTGAGCTGTGGCTCCGTTTCTTCTCTTTTCTCGGAATCAATATAAATACAATCCACTGGGCAGGCCAAAGCACACTGAGTACAAGAAATACAATCATCTACATCATTAAAGAGACGAGAACGAGAACGTTCTGGCAAGATCTCTTTTACCTCTGGGTATTCAATAGTGACGGGTTTTTCCGCCCAAATATACCGCGTCGTAATGGATAGACCTTTTAGACAACTAAAAAATCCTTTAAAGATATTAGAAAAATATTTTCGAATAGTAAGGACATCATCAGTCTCTTCCCATTCAACACTGTCATGACTCATCGATCCACCTCGCCTAAAACAATATCAATACTGCCCACTGCCGCCACAAAATCAGCAATCATTAAACCTTTGGCCACGGCCGGAAGCATTGAGACATGGGTAAAACACGGAGACTTAATTTTTAAACGGTAGGGTTTCTTTTCCCCTTCAGAAATAAGATGAATTCCCAGCTCTCCTCTGGCCGCCTCTGTCCGATGATAAATTTCTCCAGGGGGAAGCTTTAAGACCTTAGGGACTTTTGCCATAATAGGCCCTTCTTCAATAAGGTCGAGACACTGGCGAAGAATTTTAATAGATTCTCTCATCTCCATCATACGAACATAATAGCGATCATAACAATCACCAAGAGTTCCCATTTCACCTTTCCCAACGGGAATATCAAAATCCAGTTCAGGATAAATACTATAAGGACGATTCTTGCGCAGATCCCATTTAACTCCAGCACCTCTTAAAACAGGACCGGTTGCCCCGTAAGCATAGCAGAGCTCTTCATTCATCACGGCCACATTACTCACGCGACCAAGAAAAATCTGATTTCCTGTCACAAGATTTTCATATTGGGAGAGCTGCTGATGAAGAGCATCACAAATTTCACCAACTCTTGTTAAATGCTCACTGGTAAAATCATTCCAAACACCACCAATCCAAATATAATTATAAAGAAGACGAGCGCCCGAAACTTCTTCAAAGAGGCGCAAAATTTTCTCTCGTTCATTAAAGGCATAGAGAAAAGGAGTAAAGGCCCCAAGATCAATGAGATAAGTCCCAAAAAACATTAAATGAGAAGCAATTCGCCCAAGTTCAGCGCAAATAACGCGAATAACTTCTGCTCGCCTGGGAATTTCGAGATTGAGCATTTTTTCGACAGCAATACAGTAGCCGAGCTCCTGATTCATGGCCGCAAGATAATCCATTCTATCTACAAAAGGAATAATGCCGCGATAATCTAAATTCTCTGAATGTTTTTCCATGCAGCGATGCAGATAGCCCAGATAAGGTTTAGCGGAAGCAATAATCTCACTATCTGTTTTAATCTCAATGCGCAAAACACCATGAGTTGCAGGATGCTGTGGACCCATATTTAGGGTAAGAAGATCCGTTTTTAACCCCTCAAGCTCATCGACTAAAACTGTCTGCTCGGTTTTATTATCATGACTCATTTTTTGCCTCGTTACTCTACTGTCTCAGTTACTTCAACGCTCTTTTGACCTTTCTTACCAAATTGGCGATCGGCAAGGTTAAGCTTTTCTTGAGGATAAATTTCCATCCCATTATAGCTTTCTGCGGCCTTATAATCTTTTCTCAAAGGAAAACCTTCCCAATCTTCCGGGCACAAAATACGTCTTAAGTCAGGATGCCCTTCAAATTGAACCCCTAACATATCGTAGCACTCTCTTTCTTGAAAGTTAGCAGCTGGCCAAAGAGGGACAACTGATTTTACTTTAGGATTCTGGCGGCCAAGCTTTACGCGAAGAAGTAATTCACTGTTTTGCCGATAGCTGGCCAATATATAAGTAACAGCAATAAAATCAGGAGGAAGATCATGTCCCGTAATAACTTGAAGAACATTAAAATCCCACCGAGTCGATTCTTTGAGGTATTGACTCACCTCAAAAAGTGAAGCGGCATCTACAATCAGTACACTGTCACCTACTTCTCGCTTATCTAACTCAATTGATACCGAAGGAAACTTTGCTTTTAGATCACTTAATAATTCATCAAACATGCTTCACCCATTTGTCGCGCAGTGGTCTCTCTGTTGCTATTTTTTTCTGAAGTGTCATGATTCCCTCTATAAGGGCCTCTGGTCGTGGAGGGCAACCAGGAACGTAGACATCAACAGGAACGATTTCATCAACACCTTTTAAAACATGATAACCGTGTTGCCAATAAGGTCCTCCCTTATTAGAACAAGAGCCCATAGAAATAACATATTTGGGTGAGGCCATCTGTTCATAGAGAACTTTGATACGAGTGGCCATTTTCAGTGTGACAGTTCCGGCCACAATCATTAAGTCAGCTCGTCTAGGCGTGGCCATAAAAGCACCGCAACCAAAACGCTCCAAATCATATTTTGCTGCACCTGTGGCCATCATTTCAATAGCGCAACAGGCCAGTCCAAATGTCATGGGCCAAAGAGAATTTTTTCTCCCCCAATTAAAAAAGTCATCTACTTTAACGAGCACAACACTGTCTTGCATGACTACCGACCCTTTTAAAAAATTTTCTTCGTCTCTATTATAAATATAATACTGCGAAGTCTATAGCGAGGGCCAGAGACAATAAAAGGCCCTATTAATCGTTTTTAACCCAGTGGCATCATCTAAGTCAACAAAGGGATCGTTGAAAATGTTGAAGGAAAAAATTTTCTACTGCATTAAATCAGATGAGCTCTCATGATTGACGTGATAAGGAACAAGAATAACCTCCACAGGATCACTTTTATCTTTCTCTCCCCTACTCTCTTTTTCCTTCGAAGAACTTAAATCTGCTCCACTAAGAAGCTGCTGAATAGAAGAAAGCTCTCTGAATAGAGAATCAAAATGTTCTTTATTTTTTTTCATCAACTGAACATTTAATTGCTGAAAAACCTGAGGTTCAACGGAGGAAATTTTTTGTAAAAAATGCATTAAATCATCGCGTAAAATCACAAATGATTTTCTCAAGCTCATAAATTCATCAATAAGCTCTGTAATAAGCTTTTTTGTCTTATGAAAAATCTCTTTTTGTGTTCCACTGGCCTGCTCATCCATTTGCATAAACTCTTGAAAATGATCGCTAGACTTGTGGATAAGCTTTGAAAGAGCATCTAATAAAGACTTGCTAGAGGGAGGAAGTTGCACTTCTCGAGGAAGCTGCATCGTCAAATCAAATAAAACAAGCTGTGCTTTAAAAAACTTATCCTGCATTAAGGCCACGAGGCGTTCGCTACTTTCTTCTTTTTTTTCTTCGCTGCATCGCATCTCATTGTCTTCTTGATACCGCTCAAGCCGTAAGTAATCGCTGAATTCTCCGATAATCAAGTCCAGCTGTTTAATTTGACTGTCAAAATAACCACCAAAAAAAACTTCTCGCTCCTTAATTTCGACTCTATCTTTCGCCAACTTTTCGATAATATCATTGAGTCCTGCCGATAACATGATTCCGTCGCGCTGAAAATCAGAGATATCTGATAAAAGATTAACCATTTTCTCTTTTGAAAGATCGAGCTTGTTTTGAGCTGTTGAAGGAATTTTTTTAAGAGAGCGAACTTTTAAGTAGAGATAAACACTCAAACAAAAAGTTATTCCCAGTAAAAATGCAAACGAAAAT
>CALDHR010000205.1 GCA_937898585.1 uncultured Oligoflexia bacterium | reverse complement strand
CGGCAGAGGGATTGATACAGCACGTGGTTTCCGCTCATTTTCATTAATTCCTCAGCATCAGAGGAAGTACTTGGATAGATTACTGTCGTTCGAGGAAGGGCATAAGTGGCGGCGAGATAATTGGTACATTGGTGGCTTGCTCCGTCGGCAGCGTCTTGCATTCCTGCGTGAGAAAAAACAGCGATGATGGGGGCCGAACTTAAATTGGCCATAAAAAAGGGAAGCATTCCTTTAGAGACACCAAACTGAGCAAAAGTATTAACCACACTGATGTAATTATTTTTTGAAAATCCGGCCGCAGCACTTACCATATTGGCCTCAGCAATTCCTACATCAAAAGATCTTTCAGGGAAGGTCTTAATAAAAGGGTCAACTCCTGTGGATCCTTGAAGGTCACTAGAGAGAAGAACAACGGGGTGTTTATGACCCATTTCGACGAGAGCACGGCCAATACCGGCCTGGACTTTTTCTGTTTTAACGCTGCTTGGACTTGATTCTTTTTTATCAAATTGTTGGCAAAAAGCAAAAGTTCTTTCGAGATAGTTGAGGATATCAGCAGGAGGTCGGTTGTCGTAGAGTTCATGAATGGAGGCCGAGAGTTTTTCTTTCTCTCCTCCTTTAAGGAGAAAGCCGTGGCCACCATTTTTAGATTCTGCTGTAGATTTAAGTCCGTAACCTTTTACGGTGTGAATATCGAGAAAAATGGCCTGATGAGGAGAGGCAATAGCATCGAGGAGTGCCTGATAAATACCTTGGATTTGATGACCATCTTCAATTTTTTGGTAGTGAAAACCGCTTTCTTGAAGAGTTGAAAAGTTCATTGCGAAGCTGTCTTCTTCAATGCGTCCACTGAGTTTTGTTTTGTTATTGGAGAGAAGGAAGATGCATTTAGCGATTTTATTTTTTTGCGCTAGGCCACCAATGGCGGCGAGGGCCTCTTTGGTTTCTCCTTCCATCATGGCGCCGTCACTGATAGTGCAAAGGGAGATTCTCTTTTTTCCGCAGAGCTTGTCGGCCATGGCCAGACCTTGGAGAACTCCGGGGGCGGAGCCAAGAGGGCCGTTGGAGATGAGGACGTGTTCAGGATTGAGGTGTGATTCACCGTGGCCTGTTAGGTTGCTTTGAAGGGAGCGGAATTTAAGGAGGTCTTCAAACTCCATGGGGGAATACTGGCCAAGGATATAGCGCAAGCTATAGAGAGCGTTTTCACAGTGTCCTGCATCATTAACAAAGTTAAAATCTTCAAACCAGTTAGGGGAGGAAGATTTTTGGTAGATAAGTTGATGGAGAGCAATGAAGATTTCTGTGAAGGCCGAGGGTCCTCCCCAGTGAGCGGCAGCGCCTCCTGAAATGGCGGCAAAATCCATCATAAGGATGAGGGAGCGAACAGCGCGAGGGTCAGGGAGGTGAGGTTGTTCATTGAGGGGAAAGAGGGGCGAAGATGTTTCGTAAGGGCGAAGATGATTCATTTATTATTCCATGCAAAGATAGATGTTTTTTTCGTTTACTCCCATCTTATACAACTGTTTTTTAGTGAGGTAAAAAAGATTTTCTCGAACAAGGCGGTGATTTCGGTAAAGTCCATCAGGCGCCATTTTAAAATGGGCGGCGAGGATAGTGGATTCGGGATAGTTTTGTTGGAATTGGCGGTAGACATCTTTGGTGAAGCGAACGACTCCTAGAGATATTAAGGAGAGTTTAGAGAGGGAGATTTCTTCGTCAATGGTGGAAAGGAGTTTTTCAATTTCTTCTTCAAAGTTGTGACTATAAATGAGGGGATCGAGGTGGATTCCTACGCGGTGATTATTTTGAAGAAGCTCCTTAATACTGGCCAGACGGGCCTTAAGGGAGGCGGTTTTGAGATCATATTGCTGAATTTGTTCTTCAGGAGAGAGAGAGAACGTAATAAGGATATTTTTTTGTGGTGGAAGGTCTTTGATAACTTTTGAATTTGCTGATTTTGTGCGCAGTTCGAGATTTGCTTCTTGGGGAAGTTTAGAAAAGAGGTCAAAGAAGAAAGGCCATTCTTCTGTAAAATGAGAAAGGGCCAAGGAGTCGCTAAATTCACCGGCGTGAAACCATATTTTGTTGGAAGAGGTTTTGAGGTGTTCATGGACAGTTCTTTGAATTTCAAGAGCAATGTCTTCAAAGTTGAGAAACCAGACGAGGTCTGGGGATTTAAAATGACCTTGAAGGTAACAGTATTGACATTCATAGATGCAATTATATTGATAAACAAAATAGTAGTGTTCTTCGTCTTTTGTGCCGTAAGCGTTGGGAGCTTTTTTAACTAAGGTGCCGTCTTTTTTTCCTAAATAGAGATTGAGGTTAGTCCTTTTTTGTAAATAGGGTTTTTTAAATTGACCAAAATAGTTGCTAACATGATCGATGTAAGTAACGCGTGGAGAATATCTATTTAATTTTTGTAGAATGCTAGAGACTCTGTGGGAGTCTTTAATTCTCTCTTCAATAAAAATTTGTTTGAACATAGTTTTAACTTTTTAATTATCAACGAAAAAAATTTCTTCACAAATAAGACAAGATGGGGTACAAGTCCACCTAGATTTCCAACTTGGGGGATTAGTATAGTGGGAATATGCAACTCTGGCAGAGTTGAGTCAGCGGTTCGACTCCGCTATCCTCCACCACTTTTTCACGTCAATAAAATAAACAAATTTTGATCAGTAAATTATCTTACATAAAGTGAAAAAAAATCTTGATTAAAATAAAAGACTCTGACATAAGTTGCGAGTTCAATTATTAAAAATTTATAATTCTTTTTTGTTAGG
>CALDHR010000204.1 GCA_937898585.1 uncultured Oligoflexia bacterium | reverse complement strand
TTGCCCTTATTTTTTCTTTTAACTCTCAAGCGCGTCTGGTGGAAGAGGGTCTTCTTATTGAAGGCGATGAGCATAAAATACTCTTTTCTCTCTTGAGTAAAAATAAAGAATTCACCCTCGATCATATTACCTCACAGAGTTATGAACTTTATGGACCAAAGGGAACAACAGAGTACTTAAAGTCTCTGCGCTCTCGTTATTTTTTTTATTACAAAAAGATACTCTCTCCTTTAAGTCATAAGTCAGCTAGCTATGATTATCCTAAGCATCACAGCATTGTGGCCCAAATGAAAAAACTGGAACAAGAATTTCCTAGTTTCATAAAAGTCCAATCGCTAGGGCAATCTTATAAGAAGAATCAACTTCTTAGCGCTCATCTTGCAGATCATAAGAAAAGTAAAGAAGAATTAAAGAAACTTCCTCACGTTAAACTCATCGCCAATATGCACGGAGATGAGATTGTTGGACGCGAAATGATGATCCGCTTAATGAGAGATTTAGCGCAAAATCATTCAGATCTCCTGAAACGAGTTCAAGTAAGTATCCTTCCCAGCATGAATCCCGATGGCGCCGATCTTCGCCGTAGAGGTAATTATAAATATGTCGATCTCAATCGAGACTTTCCTGATTTTTCCACAAATGACAACACCAATACCACAATGGATAGAGCAATCGAAACAGTTCATGTGATGAATTGGCAAAAAGAAAATCATTTTGCCCTCTCTCTCAATTTTCATGGCGGAACAGAAGTCGTCAATTATCCCTGGGATACTGTTGCTGATAAGCACCCTCTATACGACCTCGTCCTCTCTCTCTCTAATGACTATGCTAGCACTATCGATGGCATGCATGATTCTGAGGAGTTTCCCGGAGGAATCGTCAACGGTTATAAATGGTATGAAGTCGATGGTGGAATGCAAGACTGGAGCTATTTTTACCACAATGATCTTCAACTAACAGTAGAAGTATCTCACATCAAATGGCCTCGCTATCAAGAAGTTGATATTTATTATCAAAGGCATCTTCCATCACTCCTTCGTTTTATTCAATCATCACTTACGGGGCTAGGGTTTTTCATCAATGACAACAGCTCTCTTCCTCATGAAGGAAAAGTTAAAATCTACAGAACTCGCGACAATCTCTATATTGGAGAATTTACTTATACAGATGGATATTTTTATAAAGTTCTTCCCGCCGACGAAGAATTCACTTTTATTTTACCTCAAGAAACAACATTCTCTCATCGCGTCTCTCAAGATGATCCTCTTTATTATTCACTTTAAGTGTGAATTAAAAAAATCTATAAAGTAAGCATAAAACAGCGCTATATTTTTTCGCTTAGCGACTCCATGCCCTTCATCAGAAAAAAGAATAAGTTCTCCTGGAATATTTTTCTTTTGCATCTCTTCATAAAACACTATGGCCTCTCCTGCAGGAACACGAGGATCTGTCGCTCCGTGAACAATAAGCAAAGGGGCCTTAATCTTATCAATATAAGTTATAGGAGAAAGCTTTATGAGCGCTTCTCTATCTTTTTCAGGATCTCCATATTCACTAATACGCAATTTCCTTCGATAAGGGGCCGTGTTGTTTAAAAAAGAAATAAGATTTGATATTCCTACAAGAGAAATTCCTGCATCATAGGCCCCCGCAAATCGAGTCATTCCCATATAAGCAACATACCCCCCGTAAGAGCCTCCATAAATTCCAACCTTAGGAGATTGTCCCTCTGAACTCCAATTTTTTCTTATATAAAGAGCAACATCTTCAATATCCGTAATCACTTGAAGTCGTTTTGCCCCATTATCGGCCTCTAAATATTTTTTCCCATACCCATCACTTCCTCGAACATTAGGAGAGACCCAAATAAAACCCTGCTCTAACAAAAGCTCTCTTAAAGGAAAAATATTTGGAATACTTTGCCCTTCTGGACCTCCATGAAATTGGACAATGACAGGACAAAGGGCCTCTTTTTTTTCACATTCTTTTGGGCGGTAAACAAACATAGGAATATTGCTACCATCTCGCGCGGGGTAAGATTCAAGTGACGCTAGGGTAAATGAGCTCATCTCAATTTCGGGAGAACTTGGCCTCAACCATTGAGTTTTTTTACGTGTCTTCCAATCATAAATATAAGACGTAACGGGAGAATTATATGTTACTACTTTAATAAGTGCATAGCGTCCATTACGCGATAAGGGATGAATCGTTTGGTGATAAATTTCAGCGCTTTTTCTTTGAGGCCAATTCAAGATCTTATTTGTTTTAAGATCTCTTACTTCTCCTGTGAAATACCCTTGATCATTATAAGTTATGTAAATTTTCTTCTTTGATTTATCTAAAGAAAAAGAAGTAATATCTCTACCTTCATTCATGGTGAGGGGATAAAATTTTTGAGATAAAATATTATATCGATAAAGTTTTTTAAAGTCACTAAACTTGTTTGTTAAAAGAATAAGCTCTGATGAACTCTCTCCAAATTTGGCCAACTCAATAAGATCTTCATCAACTTTATTTAAAATAGGTTTTAGCTCTTTTTCTTTCTCATTAAAAAAATAATATTCAGAGTAAATATTATTTTCGGCCTTACCAAGAAGAAAAGATCCATCAACAAAATGATCTGCTATATACCAATAACCTTCTCCTGCATCAAAAACGAGACTCGTTTGCCCTGTCTTTACTTCATACTTGTAAAAGCTATAACCATTTGAAACTTTATCATTGGCCCGATAATAAATGTACTTTGAATCTTCTGTAGAAAATTCAAATAGAAATTGAACTTTATTTTTCTTTGCAATTTCAGTTACATTCCCCGACTTAATCTCCATCAAGTAGAGACCTGAATACTCATTTCCTCTCTCATCTCGCGAAAAAATCAAATACTTTTCATCTTTTGTAACATCTTTCAAAATAGTTTTATCTTGCCCACCTGTTATCTGCTGAGGAAACTCCCCTTTCTTCATCTTCCAAACATGTCTGACTCCCGTTACAGACCAATCAAAAAATAATTCTTTTCCATCTCCTGAAATCCATTGTGGAATAGGCGGAAAAGAATCCAACATATTTTCAATTTTCGCTAATCTTGCATAAGGAACTGCAGGCGGAGAAAATCTTTCAAGAACTTCTTTTGCAAGAGAATCTGCTCCATGCCCCTGATAAGAAGGTGTCGAAGATGATAAGCAAGATCCAAAAAAAGGAACCACTAGTAATAATAAAACTTTACTCATTATTTAATCCCAATTTGTGATAATTTTTTTCAAAAACAAAAAGTCCTTTTTTATCATTGTAAGAAGGAAACTCTCTTTTCACAAGATGAATAAACCCAACAAGTTTCTCTAAAAAAAATTTTCGCTGAATGGTATATCCTTGTGTCTTAAACGAATCAAAGAAAAATTCAAAACCCGATACAACCCCATCAAAAAAAACCTGTAATGGAAGTTCCTTGTGAAAGACCTTTTTTGACATTTCATTTAAAAAAATAATATTTTTCACTGAAAAAAAAGAAGATTCGTCACTGTATACATTTCTAGAAAAGGAAACACTCTCATTCCTTGATCTTCTTTTGGAAATAAAGTCTAAAAGACACTTTTCAATTTCTTCAAACGACAAAAGTGAAAACATGACATTTAAAACGGCCTGTCCATCTTCTGAACATCCAGATAGTTTTCTTTCATCTGAAAACTGTACAAAGAAATCAATTGCTTTCACACCCTCTTCCTTGGAAAATACGCCAGATTGCCGAAGGTCAAAAAAAGCATCCATTTCTTTTTTCTCATCTCCATTCTTCCTCTCTTTTTTATAAATCTTTAGCTTGAATAATTTATCAATAGATGAAAAATCTTTCTTTTCTAAAAAAAAATGAAAAAGAGGAATCAACAAATGCCTTTCTTGAGAGGATTCTGAAATGATTATTTTTTCAGAAAAGTCTTTTCTTCTTTTTTTTACACCACTAAAAAAGACCCTCTCCCTTTCATCTTCTGGAACCTTGGCCACAAGAGCAAATAACCTTCTCAGTTTTGTTTCACTTGCAGGAATAAGCCTTCTTAATTCTTCAATCTCTCCCCTTAAAAAAAGGGGGAGTAATTTTTCCGTCAGCAATTTTCTTCTTAGATTTTCAACGAGAGCTTGTTCTCTTGTAATCTCTGTGTGACATTTTTTCTTATTGGCCATTAACGAGGAAATATTCACCCATACAAAAAAAAAGAAAAAATACTTTATCATAAAATTCCTTGATGATTTAATGCGAAGAAACTATGAAGTTATTTCAATGAAAGCTATAATATCCTCAATTTACCCGCAGCAAACTATTCATGAGATTCAGCAACACTTAAATTTGCAAATGCCCTTTCTCATGCTTCCTTCTGACGCTCTTAAGCGAAAGAGCTATTATCAAAAAAGGTTTAGCGCGAACTTCTCTCAAAATGAAGAGAAAAAGTGTTCAGATGAAACTCTTTTTTCTCTTCTGACTTCAGGGTCAACAGGACCAGAAAAACAAATATTTTTTACCAGAGAACAAATTTATCAAGCGGCACATGCAGGCATCGCTTTTTTCCCTTATGCCAAAGATGATCACTTTCTTCTCTCTCTTCCCCTGCATCATATTGCGGGAATGATGATTTTTTTTCGCTCTTTACTTAGCGGAGGCAGACTTCTCACGCCACCTCCTCAAAAAAAGTCACCATCTCTTTTTTCTTTTATTCTCGAAGAACAGATCCATCATCTCTCTTTTGTTCCCATGCAACTGGAAAAATTCTGTAGGTTTCTTGAAGAAAATTCTCTTCGGCCCTGTCACCTTAAAACAATTCTTATTGGTGGCTCTAAGATTTCCCCTTCTCTCGTTCAGCGTGCACTCAACTTAAATCTCCCCATATCTCTCAGCTACGGAATGACGGAGACGTGCGGGATGATTGCGGCCACAAAGATAGGCGAAAAAATTCCCCTTCATCCCCAGCACCAAGTGATGAGTTCAGGAAAATTTTTATACAATTCTTCTCATTTTTGTTTGGCAGAAGATAAAACTCTTCAAATTTCTCTTCCTCACAAAATTCTCACAAACGACCTTGCTGAAATTGATGAATCAGGAAATCTTTTTATCCTTGGTCGGAAAGACGAAGTGATTATTTCTGGCGGAGAAAATATCAATCCCTTTGAAGTGGAGCGACAAATCTGTCTTGCTTTTCCCAAAATCAGCGATGTCTTTGTTATAGGAGTTCCCGATGATCTTTTGGGGGAAAAGGCCATTTGCTTTTATCAATCCAGCAATTTGATCTCTGAAGAAGATTTTAAAAGGCGGCTCAAGGAGGTAATGTTTCCTTATTACATTCCTAAAAATTTTTATTCTCTTGATGATGAAGTCAGAAAAAATAAAATTAAAGTTACCCGCTCCTCTCTCAAAAAACTCTTTAAATCACTTTAGTCAATTAAGATTGTATCTATTTATAAAAATCAAGAAACTTGCTAATCGAATAGATTCATTAGTTTATTAATTTCCTGATCAATAGCACTGATGATTTCTTTATCATTTAAAATTAAACCAACATCATCTTTTTTCCAAATCTCAATATTAACACCGCTCGCTTGTAAGCTATTTAGCATTGGCATAAGAATATTATAAAATCCTTTCAACCCTATTTTCCTAAAGTCGTTATCTCCATCTTTAACCCATCCATCAACATCATCTTTTCTCACCTTCAATGTCACTAAATCATCTCTAATTTTAAATCCATCTTTTTTATACACGCCAGGAGAAAAACTGCTATGTAATGCGCTTTCCTCTAAACCTTGATATCCTTTGACCTTCACTTCTCTTTTATATTTTTCGTGATTTAGTACATTTAAAAAGGCCTCTTTAAATTGATAAACACGAGATTTAAAGTAATCCCTTAGTCCCTGCAATGCATTTTTAAAATTTTTTTCATTAAACTTCAACTTCCCTTTTTCCGAATATAAATTTAAAAGCTCTATCGTTCCAGCTTGATGGTATCTTTTATAATCATTGTAGCTACCTAAAAAAGAATTCTCATGAAACATATGAAAAAGTAAAATTTCTGCAGTACCATCTTCCTTTTTATTTTTCCTCAGCTGTAAAATACTTTTCTTCCAAAGAAGGTTAATTTGTGAAGTAATGTTAGAAATGAAACCTGTAAATAATGCATTTTCAACATCTATTATATTAAAACCAAGGTTTTGAAAGATATGGCCGATATCATGATGTACAAAGTCTTGCTGGCATTTTGTATAAAATCCATCATATTCAAATTCATCATTCGTTGGAACACCTAGAATAAATATATTATGAGTTATAGCATTGTTAAAATGTTTTTCTGAAAAAATTCCATCCGTGCTAGGAACAAATACAACAGACCATTTCAGCTTGAAAAGATGCGTTAAAAGTTGAATATAGCCTTCACTTGGCTCTTTCAAGGATCGTTTGTTGTTTTTTTGATTAAAAACCTGAAAGCATTTTCGAATATATTCTTCATAGCTAATAGGATCATTTGTCTTTAATTTTTTCTTATCTTTTTTTTTTATGAATCCATTTTTTACTAGCTCGTCTACAAATAGATTAAACTCTGGAGCATAATTATACTCACTCGCTCTTTTTTCTACATCAGATCTCGCATTCAGCACAATTGAAGATTTTTTCAATTTATCTGTTTTACGAGATGTCACTTCTAGTAATTCATTAAAAATAGTCTCTCCGCAAAAAACCTTAACGCAAACAAAAAAAGTAAAAAACAAAAGACTCCATCTTTTCATCAATATTAAACCTTGAAAAAAAATTCAAAAATGCAAAAATATTACTTCAAGTATAAAACTTAATTTAAATCTACTGAAACAGGGATAAAATGTCACTAAATATTAAAATCTCTTTATATATCTCTATCTTTTTTATCAACATTAACTCTTACTCTGATTTAAGTTCAAATAAAAAAAAAGATAGAAGCTCACTAGGGATTCTTCTTGAAAACATTCAAAATATTCAAGAAAGAACAACACTTCAACACACTAAATGTAACATTGATTTTGAATTAAAAAAAAAAGATTGCGTTAAAAGATATTTAAACCAACAAAAAATAATCAGAATAGGCCTCGTTGAATCACCTGGATTTGGTCATCAATCGGCCTCACTCGCTCTAATAGATGAACTCACTCGCTTAGGATTTGAAGGAGAAATTGAAGTTGTCGTTGATGATAGATTTAACGATTCAGATGATATCTCAAAAAAAATTGCACGTCTAATTCCCCAATATGACCCTAAAGAAAAAAAAAAACAGATTATAAAATATAACAATCAAAATATATCTTTTACCAATATGAAAAAGGGAGATCCTTCCTTAAAGAAGGAAAATACATTGGCCATTTATGGTGCATATGATTTCACTAAAGATATAACAATAAAGTCTAGTGAGATTACAAAAATAAAAGACTCCGTTAAATCAAAAAAAGTAATCATACTGCAGCCACATCAATGGCACCAACCACGACTCATTTTGAATTTTCAAAAATCTAAAATCAATGGAATAGATGAGCTTAATGAAAATGCTCTAAAAAAAAGGAACAGAACTTCAATTATTTCAGAAACAAGAGAAGTTCAAGCAACCTTAAAAAAACAATTTAAAACCTACCATCAGAATATTCAACAACCTCCAGACATAAATAGGTTTATTGCAGAAAACTTTTCAGAATCAGCTGAAAATAAAAAAACCGAAGAAACTAATAAGTTGAGATCTAAAGAAAAAACATCAGTACAATTATTCGATAGTATCAAAAGGGGTGAAATTGACATGATGTTTAATTATGGATTCCACTGGGCAGAGGCAATCGAGATAAATGTTCAGGCAATTAAACATGCCCAGAAAAAGGGAAAAGCAAAAGGAACCGTCTTGCTCTTGCCTACTGAAATTCCTTCTACACAATTAGAAAGACTCCCAAAAGATATTAAAACAGTTAGAGGAGATCAACCAAATACAGCAGATATTATTAAAAATGTAAAACCTGGAGAAGTTATTGTCGTGAGAATGGGAGGAGTTCCTTCGCCTATATTTACCGAAATGATGAGATATAGTACAATGCCTGCTATTTATGAAGGGGCCAATACAACCAATAAAGGAAGACTGCTAGGCAAACCAAATATGACTTGGGATGGCTCAAAAACACCATTTCTAATTCCTCCTTCTGGAAATCAAGATGAACATAAAAGAGTTGTCCAGCAACTAGCTGCAGTTGAAAAAGCAATGCTTGTGTTACCAACAAAAGAAATAATAAACAAAGAAAATATAGACCCTGAGAGTATTGAAAAAATTGGTCAATATATTATAGATGCAATGGAGAAAGAAGGGCCCGTTGCCAATTATTTCGATGAATTACAAAAAGAATTTAGCAGTCCTGACAACGATATTACACTTTCAGCTTTAGCAAAAATTGCCAATTGTCGATAATTTTTATAAAATTTTAAAAAAGTAGCTTATGTTAATCCCAAAAGCAAAATAGTCATTTTTCTTTACAAGAGGTGAATTGCGAAAAGCAACCCCCTTTAATTGATCATAGCGAGCAAAATATAATAACTGCAATTTGTTAATTCGGTAAGACTGTACAAGAGTAAAGTGATAACCGCTGTATCCAGATTGGGCCTGATAGCTAGGCCGTTCAGGAGTTGCATAAAGATGAGAGACTCCATAAAAATAATGGTGATAAGCGGCCGATCCCCACATAAGCGCTGCGGTTAAATTGGAATAAAACTTTCCTTGCTTCATAGATAAGGCAAAATGCGGGACAGAGAAAAAACCATTTCGCTCGGCCCGCAAAATATCCACCGCAAAATTCGTTCGAATGGGGAAAAAGAAATCTAAGTTTACTTTTGTTTCATTGAATTTTTTTTCCCAAATATCCATTTTCATCATAGGTCCCACTTCAATAGTAGGAAGTAAGCTGGGCATCCCCTGTCTCGCCTTATTTTCTTTTCGCCCAACAGGAAGGCTGCCCACCATGCTCATGGAAAAAGTTAAATGCCGCTCTTGGTAGAGTTTTCCAAAAATAAAGGCATTTTCGGCCTTAATGCGATCGCTTTTATAAATAAAGGCCGGATAGGGAATAGTATAAAGTCTCTCTTCATTGGCCCCACGATAATGGGGTCCATACATCATAAAAATGGCCGGTCCTAGATCAAAGCTAGTCTCCTTTCCCCAACTAAGGCCTGAAAAGAGAAGAAGAGAAGCAAGCAGAGCTTGAAAAATGAACCGTTTACCCATAGAGTCCCTCGCTAACCAAATGATCAAAGAAATTTTAACTGAGTGAATTTTTATTATGGCCGACAAGAAGTCTAAGTTTAAACAAAATGTCTCTGGAAAATACTACGTGGATGATCAATGCATCGCCTGTGATGCTTGCGTCATGGAGGCCCCCAGTTTTTTCACTATGAATGATGAAGATGCCCACGCTTACGTAAAAAAGCAGCCAACGAATCCCAAAGAGCTCGAAGAATGTGAAAATGCTCTTGAGGCATGTCCTGTTGAGGCCATTGGTCGTGACGGCGAGAGCTAGCTTAATTAGACGAGATTCACTTTCTTCAAAAGATCGTCTCGCGTCATTTCCCCTCGAATAATCGCACTCTGTGCTACTTCCATGGCCTTTTGTACTTCAGGCAGATGGTCAATGTTCACCAACGAAAAATCGAGATGTTTTTGTCCTGGGATGCAAGAATACTTTACATAATCTTTTAGGACTTGAATTGCTTCTTTTAGCTCCATTTCGTCTCACTCATTAATGCTTTTTTGTGATAATCTCTCACTATTCTACAACTTTTTAAAGGTAAAACCATGTCTATAAATGAACTTTTATTTACAGAGAAGCTGGCCAAAGATATTCCCCTCAAAAAATCATCTCAAAGTCCTGATGTGATAAAGTTCCTTGATGAGGAGATGAATAAAACTAAACAGCGTATACTAGAGCTCAATGACGCCTATCAAGAAATGATTCTTGGCTATGAACAAGTCCTTAAGGGGCTAAAAATGGCCTACAAAGACGATATTGATCTCCATGATGCCAATCTAGAAGGAACTCCGCGCCGCATGGCCAGGGCCCTTATTGAACTTTGCAGTGGGCTTGGCGTCAAAGACAAGGAAATCTTCTCGCGCTATTTTCCTTCAGAGAGTTATGATGAGATGGTGATGCTCAAAGACATTGACTACACTTCTCTTTGTGCCCATCATTTTATGCCTTTTACGGGTAAGGCCCACATTGGCTATATTCCTGAAAGTGGTAAAGGAAAAAATGAAGCACGTGTGGTGGGGCTGAGTAAATTGGCGCGCATTGTGGAGTCTTATGCGAGAAGGCCTCAGCTTCAAGAAAAAATGTGTGTTGAAATTATGAAGGCCATCAAGACGCAACTAAAACCTGAAGGAATCATGGTTGTCATTGAAGGAAAGCATGGTTGTTTAAGTTGCCGCGGAGTGAAAAAAACTCAATCATCTATGACAACATCAGCGCTAGACGGCAAATTTAAAGAATCAGAAAAAATGCGCAGTGAGTTTTTAAGCCTTCTGCAATTAAGACCTTTAAGCAATTAACGGAGAAATAAAATAATGGAAACTTGCTCGCGAAAAATTCATTTTTGTTATGGTCATCGCGTGATGAATCACGAAAGTAAGTGTGCAACACTGCACGGTCATAATGGTAACTTATGGATTCATGCTCGTCCTCTTCAAGGTCTTGATGAAATTGGGCGTGTTGTAGATTTTTCTGTTTTGAAAGAAAAAATTGGAAGCTGGGTGGATGAACACTGGGATCATACGACTATTTTATTTAAAGACGATGTGGATACTTGTAAGTTAGTTGAGCAAGCGCCTGGATTCAAAAAACCTTTTATTTTGCCTACCAACCCTACGGCCGAAAATATGGCCAACTATCTTCTGCGCGAAATTTGCCCAAAGCTACTCACTGAATACAAAATTGAAGTTTTTAAAGTAACACTTTATGAAACAGAGAATTGTTTTGCCGAGGCCATGCTCTAAGGATAGCGGATATCCCTTCTTTCCAAAAATTCATCAATAAATTGATATTTACTTCTGAACTTCTCTGATTGAAGTTTTTCCATGATGTCATATTCTTCTCCTTGCCCCGTCTTCAGAAGGTAAGGAGTTTGAAGATAGCGATGAAGTAAAAAGTAGGCCAAGCTATCTGCAAAATCATCCCAAGGCTGAATAGCAGAATAAGTGCTCAAAAAAGGCGTGTTGAAATATAATTCTTCATAGAGTTGCGCGGTTTCTTCTTTTTTTATGTGCTCTTCTTTACAAAGATAAAAGCAGAGTTTTTCGCGCGATGAAAAATTGTATGCTGGCCAGGGTTTTGCTGTGGTTTCAAAACTTAGATGGCCAAAACTTCCTTCTTTCATAGGAAGATCAATCTGATCTTTTCTATCATCACCTACTACCTCATTGAGATTATTAGTAAAATCCAGGATATGACCAAACTCATGAGCGATAACAAAATAAAGAAAGCTATTCACTTTTTGTGTTGCCATCGTTTCGACATGCGGAAGATCTTTTTGCACAGTATAGTTATTTTTTACTCCACCAAAAGAGAGCTGTTCTTTCCAGGAGGCCCACTGAGTTAACTCTAAGTTTTCATGGAGAACCGATTGCCGAATTCCCATCTTGGCCCCAACAATTTCTCCTTTCTCATTTTTAATAACGCCAGCAAAGGCCGTTCCAAAGAATTCTTTTTCAATAAAAATGCGATCAAGAGAACAAAATACTTTTTGTAAAACGACGGGATAATTATCGTAGACTTTTTCAAAATAGGACGCATAATTCCTGCTTCCCTCAAGACACTTTCGCTTCATGAGTTGCTGGTTATCACCAAGATTTTTTTCATCCTTGACGGGATCAACGAGACAGACAACTTTTTCTATATTGCTTCGGCAGTCTCTTTCAAGCGACTTTTCTTTATAAGAATGATTACTTTTATAAAGAAAAAAATGGGGTAAACTCTCTAGCATTAAGCTATATTGAGTTTTAGCTTGAGAAAAAATATTAAAATTTAGTAAGAAAATAAAAGACAAAAGAAATAAACATTGACCTGATTTCATGAATGGCCTCCCCGCTTCATGCTAGATCTTTTTTAAGTCTCCTGTCAAACTTCCTAAAAAGTATTTAATTATCGCTTTGTTCTTTTTTTATTTTGTGATTGATGCTTAAAGTAAGCAATCATTTCATCTAATTCTTTCTCAGTTAAATGCTCATGACTAGGCATATGAGAATAACGAAAAAGTTCAGGGTTGCGAATAAACTTCTTTAATTCACTCTCTAATCGGTAATCTGTAATGGTTTGTGGTGCTCCCAAATCAGGGCCAATGACACCACCTTGCTTATCCATTGCATGACAGCGAAAACATTGCTCTTTAAATGTTGTGTAGCCTCGAAAAACGGCAGAATCTTTTTTCACATCCCCTGCTGGGTAGACTTTAGGATAGGCCTCTTTGAAATTGAGCAAGCTTATTTTTTTTATTTGCCATGGCCATGGATAGGCCTCCTTTACTGTCTTCTTTGGATCTGTCCAAACAAGAAAATAAGGAGCTGGATCACTTTTATGTTCCTTTGTTTTTTCCCACTCATTTTCGCCCTCAACATCAAGATCTTCAAAGGCAAGGTATCCATCTTTTTCTAGCATTTTCTCAATTTCACCTTGTGGACTATAACCATCAAGGGCCGTAAAAACGGCCGTAGGATATTCCTCCTCATTTCTCCACTTTTCCTGAAAGGAGAAATCCATCACATCATGAAGTTTAAAGGCATGATAATTTTTAACTTTTTCGTAGTGAGAACTTTCAAAAGAAATTTTATAGATTTTTAACTTTTTTTTCAGCTCTCTTAAATTCACACTTTTTACTTTTTCTTCTCCTATGAAAAATTCTAGCGAAAATTCACTTGCTACCAGAGAAACAGAAGACAAAAACCATAGGGCAAAGAAAAATCTCATTTCCTATTCACCTTTTAAAACTTGTTTAATAATCTCATCAATTGATTTAATGGCATAAAGAGGGACATTCACAAGGGCCGTGGAATTAAAAGCATTTCTTTCAATACTATAAGGCGCTGATGATTTAACCTCTAACTGTAATTGGCAAAAAAGATGAACTAAGATTGATTTCCCTACTTGTCTGGTCCATCTCAAAATTAACGGTTTGCTCTCTTTTTTTGTACCAATCTTTTAAATAACCAGAAGCATGGCGTTTCATTCTCACCTCTGATTAAAGCTCTATTATAGGGGTAAAAAGATGAACATCAAGTCTTAAAACAGGGGTAAAAATCATCATTCCTCTTCAATGGGGGCCCCAAAACGCATTAAGTTTTCAGCAATACTTTTAATAAAGCGAAATCGCGGGATATAGTCATCGTATTTCTTAGTGGGAATATAGTCATACGGAGTATAGATGTGCACCATATGCTCATAAGAATCTCCACTATTAGAAACAGCTCCTCCTCCACAAAAAAGATTGGCCACTTGAACATAGTGAGAAAAATCATCGAGGAAAACAAAACCAAGATCTTTTTTCCTTTCTCCTGAAAGATCTTCTAAGGATCTAATAGAAGTAATATGAAGATCATTTCCCCAAATTGGTTTTAAAAAATCTAGTCCTTCTTTCCAAAAATCACCGTTTTCATCTTCTTCATTAAAAAGAGTTACTTGTGGCCTTACATTACAACTTAAGGCCATGAGCAGAGAAATAATGGATTCAATGCTGGCCTTATTCTTTCCATTAAAAAGAAAAAGTCCCTTTTTTTCTTTATTGAAAATATTGCTATTTTTTTGACCTGGGATAAAACGATTTTTTGTCTGATGGCCCACAAAATCTTTATCATGAAGGTATTGAGAAAATTCCATCAATAATTCTTTTCCTGTAGGATCCACTGTCTTCCAAAGAAGAGAAAAATTTTCGATAAAAAGCCCTAAGCTTTTCTGTACTTTTTTCTTATACATTAAATCATGCAGCGGACCACTTTCCAGCTTATTGACTTCATAAAAAAGACGCTCTTCCTTCTTGCTAGAAAAGCGATTCCGCCGCATTTTCACTTCTTGATTTTGCTCTGTAACTGCGGGAAATAAATCTCCTCCCATCAATAGATCTTCATCTGAATAAGTAAAAAAACGAGGAAGATAATCAACTCCTCCCGCCTTTGGTCCTGTTCCCGACATCTTATGACCACCAAAAGGCTCAATAAAAACACGGGCACCTGTGATGTTGCGATTAGTGTAAACATTTCCAGAAAAAATTTTCTCGACGGCCTCATCGATATCATCTTGGGACTGAGCAAAAACACCGCCCGTTAAGGCATACTCAACATTATTGATAAGACGATAGGCCTCTTCTTTTGTCTTAAAAGAGGTAACATGAAGGACAGGACCAAAAAATTCTTTTTTAAAAAACACAGATTCTTTTACTTTATCTGGAGGCAAGTAAAAAATCACAGGTCCCATGAAGTTTGTCTCAGGAAACTCCTCTGATCGATCCACAATAACTCTTCCCTTTAAGCGACGTACTTCATCTGTCGCCATGGCAACTTCTTCCAACAAACGCTCTTTTTCTCCACGAGAAATAATAGGATTGATAAAAGTAGAATATTCATTAGAAGATCCTACTGTTAAATCCATGGCCGCAGCGGCAAGACGTTCAAGTAAACGCTGACAAACAGGACTTTCCACAATAAGACGAGAAAGGGCGGAACATTTTTGTCCTGCATGACCAAAAGAACTTTTGAGAATTCCCGCAATTGTTTCATCTAATTCAGCATTTTGAAAAACAATCAATCCATTTTTCCCTCCCATCTCGGCAATGGCGCGCTTAGGTCTTGAAAAATCAAAGAGCTTGTTTTCAATAATTTGTGGCATCATTTTTTCATAAAGATGAAGACCTACTTTTTTTGAACCTGTAAAAACGGCCCCTGCAATTTTTTCATGAGAAAGCAAGAACTCCCCTACCACACTCCCTCTTCCCGGAAGATGAACCACCACTGATTCAGGAACACCTGCGCGGTGAAGAAGATTAATAAAAAGCTCGGCCACCAGAGGTGTATGCTCAGATGATTTGACGACAGCAGAATTTCCAACGGCCAAAGCACCAGTGGTCATTCCCGCCAAGATAGCGAGAGGAAAATTCCAGGGAGCAATCACCGCCCAAATACCA
>CALDHR010000203.1 GCA_937898585.1 uncultured Oligoflexia bacterium | reverse complement strand
TTGCAAGAAGCAGAAGATTTAGCACGCAAAAGAAAGCTTTTTTCTTTAATGAAAAATGGTGTGCGTCTTATGGACTTGAACTCTATTTCGATAGATGAGCAAGTAAAAGTTTCACCAGGAGTTGTTATTCACCCCCAGGTTTCCTTGCAAGGAAAGACGGTGATTGGTGAGGGTGTCGTTTTAGGTCAAGGCTCTATCGTAAAAAACTCTCACCTTAAAGAGAAAGTAAATATTCTTCCTTATTGTGTTTTAGAAGAGGTCACTATTGAACAAGAAGCTTCTATCGGCCCTTTTGCTCGCTTAAGACCCGGGACCTTTATTGGAGAAAAAGGGCGTATTGGCAACTTTGTGGAAGTCAAGAAATCCCATTTGGCCAAGGAAGTAAAAGTCTCTCATTTAAGTTATGTGGGAGATGCCACTATTGGAGAGCGAACAAATATTGGCTGTGGCTTTGTTACTTGTAATTACGATGGTGTTAAAAAGCATCAGACGATTATTGGAAAAGATTGTTTTATTGGCTCTGACTCTCAAATGATTGCCCCCATCGAAATAGGAGACAATTCTTACGTGGCCAGTGGTTCAACTGTCAACCGCTCTGTGGGAGAGGAGAGTTTTGTTATTGCTCGGGCCCGTCAAGAAACAAAAGTTGGGCTTGCGAAAAAATTTAAAAAGAGAAAAGATGGTCTCTGAGAAAAGAGGTAAATAAAATGTGTGGTATTGTTGGGCATCTTGGATCAAGAGATTCACTTGAAGTTATTTTAACGGGGCTAGAGCGCCTCGAGTATCGCGGTTATGATTCGGCGGGAGTTGCTCTTTGTGAAGATCATGATGCCTCAAATCTTATCTATTACAAAGCGCTGGGCAAAATCAGTGAACTCAAAGATCTCTTAATTAAAGAAAAAAAATACCCGGCCCCTTTTCCTGTAAAAGGAGGAATTGGTCATATTCGTTGGGCCACTCACGGGGGAATCGAAGAGAGAAATGCTCATCCTCATGGGGATGAAACATTGAGTATTGTCCACAATGGCATTATTGAAAATTACCGAGAACTTAAAAAAGAACTGGAAGCAAAAAACTATCATTTTAAATCTGATACAGATTCAGAAGTTTTTTTTCTTTTGTTGCGCTCTTTTTTAGATGAAAACTATTCCTTGGAAGAAGCGACTTCTTTGGCCTTTAAAAAAATTGAAGGTCATTCTACGTTGCTGGTCTACAGTGTAAAAGAACATAAGCTTTTGGCCATTAAACGCGAGATGGCACTTGTATGTGCCGCAGAAGAAGGAGAAGTCTTTGTCTCTTCCGATCCCTATGCGCTTGTGGGAATGGCCAAAGATCTTTATTTTCCTCACGATAATATACTCGTTGTTCTTGATGCTCATAAAAAAGAAAATTCTCTTTTGTTTTATGATCTAGAGCTGAAGAAAAAAGAGGGTACGGATGCTTTTATGATGAAGCATCAAGAGCTCATGATGGTGGAAAGTTCTAAAGGGACTTTTGAGCATTTTATGCTTAAAGAGATTCATCAGCAACCACAGCTAATGAAAGATTTTTATGATCATTATCATCATACGACAGATTTTGAATCGTTAAAAAAATTGGCCTCGTTAAATCCTTCTTTTATTCACATCGTGGCCTGTGGAACGGCCTATCACGCCGGTCTTTTACTCAAGGGAGAGTTAGAAAGTAAAATTTCTGTTCCTGTAGAAGTATCGTTGGCCAGTGAGTTTCGCTATCGCAATCCTCTTCTCCCTAAAGAAAGTGTGGGGATTTTCATTAGCCAGTCAGGAGAGACGGCCGATACACTGGCGGCCCAACATTATTGTAAAAATCATGGGATTGTCACAATCGCTATCGTTAATGCTGCGGGATCAACTCTTCATCGTCAAAGTGATTTTTCTCTTCTTACTTATGCCGGTCGTGAAATTGGAGTGGCCAGCACGAAGGCCTTTACGCAGCAAGTGCTTACAGGATCTTTTTTGGCGCAGCTTTGGGAAAGAAAAAATGAATTTTTGGATTTTTCCAACAAGCAGTGGGAGGGATTTTTAGAGGAGAAAAAAAGAGATCTCTTAGAGCTTACTTTTCTCATAGAGTCTCTTTTAACAGAAAAAGCGACAAGTATCATCAAAATGATGGCGCAAAAATTTTATCTCAAAAAAGGTTTTATTTTTACAGGGCGCGGAAGCTATTTTCCCATTGCCCTCGAGGGCGCTTTAAAGCTCAAGGAAATAGCCTATGTTCATGCAGAGGGATACGCTTCTGGAGAGCTGAAACACGGACCATTGGCCTTGATGGAGGAAGCGATGGTGAATATTGCTCTTTGTGGCCCAGAGCTTTTAGAGAAAAGTCTCTCTAATGTGGAAGAAGTGAGAACTCGTCAAGCGCAAATTGTTATGATTGGTCCTCATGGGCGCCATGATTTAAGAGAGTATTACCCCAATTATATTCCTCTGCAGTTCACTCAAGATCCTTTGTTTAATGCTCTTTATGCCAATGTGGCCCTGCAGCTTTTTTCTTACTATATTGCTAAACTCAAGGGAACAGATATCGATCGGCCTCGCAACCTCGCCAAATCGGTAACAGTAGAATAAAGTTTTTCTCATAAGTAACCGATATATTTCTTATGAGAAATACTATTGAAAAACTTCTTAAGTCCTCCTTGCTTATTCTTTTTTTAATGCTCATCGCTTTAGGGCTTTATCATTCTTTTCACAAAAAAAGCATTTTGAATCAACACAAGCATGAAGAGGCCATTTATGAAATAAATCTCATTAAAGAGAGTATTCAGGCCAAAATAGCAGAGCTTCAAGCAGATGTTAAATTTTTGAGTTCAACACCTCCTGTTAAAGGAATTATGCGCGCTCAATTAAATGGAGGAACAGATAAAGAGGGAGATTCAACTATTGTTCAATGGAAAAATCGCTTAGAGCAAATTTTTCGCGAAATGATTATGGCGAAAGAAAATTATGTCCAAATTCGCTATATTGGTTTTCACGAAGGAGGTAAAGAGATTCTTCGCATTCAGCGAGAGGGAGCAAGAGTTTTTCGTACAAAAGAGAAAAATTTACAGCAAAAGGGAGATAAAGATTACTTTGAGAATGTCTTTAAAGTAGGTCCTCGGCAAGTTTATC
>CALDHR010000202.1 GCA_937898585.1 uncultured Oligoflexia bacterium | reverse complement strand
GCAGGTTCTGTAAGGTCAAAAAGAATTTTTTTATTTTTCTTCTCGCTGATATTGAAAGCTTCATCGCGAAAATAGAAGGTAAAATCAACTTCTCCATCTGATCCACTATAAAGGTAGAGATGGCGTTGATTCTTAATATCTTTAACAGGGAACCATTTACATTTTTCTACTTTATCTCGATCTTCTAGGATGCAAAGACTATGGATAGGTTTTGAGGAAGAAAATTCAAGAGAGAGTTGATTGGTGGTGAGGACGCCTTCGCTATCATTAAAATATAAACCGTTAACAACGGGTTTAACATCATCATACTCAAGAGAAATTTTTTCTCGTAGTTGTTTTCCTTCTTGAGAGCGGACAAAAGCATAAATGTCTTGGGACCCTTTCTTTTTTTTAATGTTAAAAGAGACGATGTCGCCTCGACGATAGGGTTTCCATTTGCATGTATCAGACTTATGTGAGGAAGACAGACAAAATTCTTCAATATTTCCACTTGTTTTGAGAACAAGCTCTACTTTTTCACTGGAGACTTTGTTTCGCTTGTAGAGTTCATTAATGGAATAAAAGAGAATGCCCGACTTTACTTCGACAAAATGACCAAGTTGTTTGGTTGTGGGAAATTTCTTTCCTTTTTCATCGACGGCAACTTCCTTGTTCACTTCGATGGTGAAGGTTCCCGTTCCTTTTTGGGGGGTTGCTTTGACGAGGAATCTTTTTGTCCCGGGAACGTATTCAAAGTCGATGTCTACGAGAACATTTCCCGTTGAGACGACTTTGATATCGCTTTTTTTGAGATTGAGGGATTCGGCGTTGATGAAATCTAACGAAAAGGTGACGCTTGTGTTAACTGTTTTTTTCTCTGATGGTGGGGAAATAGACAACAAGGCACCGTAGGTGGGAAAAACAATCCCTGACCAAAAGAGAAGACATAGTAAGACAAACGAGCGGTTTTTTTGCTCCATCCTCTCATTATGAAACAACTTATTTTTTTCAAGAACTGGGCAAAAAGGTGCCAGCAACTAAATGGTAGCAAGGGGGCGTCAAAAGGCCGTCTTTTTTCCATGAGTAATTATCCGCATGGGATCATTTTTCTTCTTCAAAACCTCTGCAATCATGCCTTTAAACCCCTCAATCATAACATCGTGAGCATTCAAAGTTTGAAGCTCAACAATATTTTTTCCCTGCAGGCAATCAATTAAATAATGGACTGATTCAATCGTAGACAGACAATAATCTTTTGGTTGCCTTTTAATTTGATATTGCGAAAGAACTTTAGGGGCCAGCGCAATTTTTTTCAACTTCTGTAAATTAGAACTCTTCTTCATAATTTTTTTGGCGGTAGACCAAGTTCCATCAAGGACAAAAAAAACTAACTTCTTAGAATCTTTAGAATCTTTAGAATTTTTTGTGAAATCACGGCCACCACTCTTAATTTCATCCACCTCAAGAGCGTCACGCCCTGGAAAAAGTACAAAGCAAGAATTTGCTTCATCCTCAATCAAGCTATTGACCATCTTATTTTCTGAGAAATCAATTCCATCAATGAAATGTGAGTTCTTCAAAAATAAATGTGTCATTCTCCCTGTCGTGTGAGCACGCTTGCGTTCATGAGGATGGCGCAAAATCACAACTGTCACCTGT
>CALDHR010000201.1 GCA_937898585.1 uncultured Oligoflexia bacterium | reverse complement strand
TTTAGAAGGGTTTTTTATGTCCAAAAAACAGATAATTCATCATATTAGAATCCCCAACAGTGCTTGTCGTAGTGTTCTTGCCCTGAAAGAGAAGAGTACCTTTTTAGTCCTTTTTGGCCTAATCCAAGCGATTAAAAGAAGCGATCCATATGCACTAAAAGGAATCGTCCTTCATCAAGAAATCAAAAACACTGTAAACGTGAAAAGTTCCACTACTATCCAAAAAGCCATAAAATCATTAGTCCATCTAGGGCTTATTCAAATCAACCTTCAAACAGTTAAGAGGCTCAATGGTGATGTCTACAGCGCTTACAAGATAGAGCTTCTCTGGGACAATCCCAAGAAGAACTATGTTTCTTTCTCCGAAGATGAGATGAAAAAGGCAAAAACGCTTACTCCTGGTGAATTTATTGTCTATTTTACTGTAAAGAGACACGCTCTCTATAAAGGAGTTGAGCAAAAGAACGGTGATAGATTTGAAAAAGTTGTAGACCTTCCTTACTGGGGCATTATGAACTTTTCTCAATCAAACGTGGCCAGGTCAAAGATAAAGGAAGCTTCAAAAAAGCTCCACAAAGCCAAACTTTTCAAATATATCTCTCCCTACTCAAATGGAAACAATCTGGGGACTTATGTAGTGGCAGAAATCTTTAAATCCAGCGTTGTTACAATGACAGCGAAAGAGTGGACTAAAGACAATGATCAAAAGCCATATTATCTTGCCCAACTTCCGGCCATTGAAAAGCTCATGGTGAAGCTAAAAAGGCCTCCTGAAGAGGCCCTCGATTGGGTCAGTTACTTCACGGAGAATCCTCGTGCCATTAACCCCAACGGCAAAAGAGGCGATACTGTTCGCTATATTCCCGCCGTTATTCAAAAAGATCATCAATCTGGCCTAAGGATCATCCACAGTCGATTTGGAGAATGGCAACATCAACAGGTTAAGAAAGAATTTAAAGAGCTTCTCAGTGATTCTGAGGACCAAGAAGAGAGATCTTGCGCTGCGAAGGACGAAGATTCCGTCCTTGAGGCCGAATTCTCACTTGATGAGCTGCTTAAAGTCTCTCTTTTGGCGATGGAAGGGCGAGATAAAGCTCCAAGACCTATGATTCGAACGGCGAAAGAAGCGACTTTTACTATTTTCTAAGAAGAAAAAGTCTTTTTTAGGAT
>CALDHR010000200.1 GCA_937898585.1 uncultured Oligoflexia bacterium | reverse complement strand
GACATAAAGGAAAAAACTGACTCTTCTCTCGTCTCCATCACTTCTCTTACAAGATCAATGCCCTGGATCAAGAAAATGTAGAAATTATTGTCAATATTCGCGAGTACGACAAAGTTAAAGTAAAGAAAATTTTAATTCTCGGTAATCGTTCTCTTTCCGATGCAGAAATAAAAGAAGTGATGGAGACGAGAGAAGAGTCAGTTTTTTCCTTTATGTCAGGTTCAGGGAACTTCAAGGAATTTAACTTTAAAACTGATATTGAGCGAGTGAAATACCTCTACAAGACGAAAGGACACTTACAAGTTAATATTGGAACTCCGCAAGTAACAATTTCAGAAGATAAGCGATGGTTGTTCATTACTTTCAAAGTTAATGAAGGGCCTGCGTTTTATGTCAACAATATTAACTTTGAAGGAGATCTTCTCTTTACTCAATCAGAACTTTTTGAAGGCATGAAGCTCAAAAAAGATGAACTCTACTCAGAAGAACTACTGCGTTTTGATATTCAGCGACTCACAGAAATGTATCAAGATAAAGGTTATGCCTTTGCCAATGTGTACCGAACACTCAAAGTTGTCCCTGGCGAAGATAGGGCCGATGTATTCTTTGGTTTTGAAAAAGGAAGCTTGGCAAAAATTGGAAAAATTATTGTCAAGGGAAACAGCAAAACGCGTGATAAAGTAATTCGCCGAGAGCTCACCATTAAAGAAGGAATGCTTTTTTCAGGTTCGGCCATGAGAGTTTCAAAGGAAAATGTTAATCGTCTTGGTTTCTTTGAGCCTACCAGTATTATTTTTAACACTGTTGCGCGAGAAAATGAGCCTGATGTTTTAGATGTTGAAATTTCTATTAAAGAAAAAGAAACAGGGCAATTTGTTTTTGGTGCTGGTTACTCTACGGCCAGTAAGGCCTTCATTCAGGCCTCTATTTCCAAGACAAACTTTCTTGGGTTAGGGCAAGAACTCAATTTTACGTTTAATTATGCCAGTAAAAGTCAGGAGTATAGTTTTGGCTATTTTGAGCCTTATCTCTTTGATTCAAAGTGGTCTACGGGGAGCCGTGTTTATTACATTACAGATGAATCCAGTGATTCTTTTAGTGACAGGCGCAAGGGTGTGGAATTTCGCTTTGGTCACCCTATTTTTGATTACACTCGTTTTTATACCATTTATCGCTTGGACGAGACAAAGATTTTTCGTGCTCTTGATCCGACAGTTGACGTAAATTTGGAAAATGGAATTGCCTCGACAGTAGAATCTTATGTGGAATTAGATATTCGCGACAATCGCTATGATCCATTAAATGGAACCTATGCTCGTCTTTCCGGAGAGTACACGGGGCTTGGTGGTGATAAAAAATGGTCGAAGGCCTATATGGATGCCCGTTTTTATAAAAACTTCTATGGAGACTTTGTCTTCCGCACGAGACTTTATATGGCCCAACTTTTTATTAATGAGAATCGCGATATCCCGCGATCGAATAAATTTTACTTGGGTGGATCGCGTGATCTAAGAGGATATGGCGTAGAAGATATTGGCCCCAAAAGAGATGTTACGATTCCTCGTACCGTTAATGGTGTGACAGAAAACGTCATCATTCCTTTTAATATGCGCGGAATGGGGAAGGTCTTTGCCAATATTGAACTAGAGCATCCCCTTATTAAAGAAGGTGGACTCAAGTGGGTTCTTTTTTATGATGTGGGAAATATTTATCGCCGCCGTATCGGAGAGCGCCATCCCGATGACAGCACGGTTCGTATGGACTGGGGATTTGGTTTTCGTTGGCTTTCTCCCATTGGTCAACTTCGCTTTGAATTTGGTTACCCCATCAATAAAAGACCCGGTGACGACGGTCGACAATTTCATTTTGATATAGGACAATTATTTTAAGATTTATTTATATTTTTTAAGGAGTTTATGTAATGAGAGCAGCATCTTTCTTTTTCTTGCTTATGACAAGTTTCTTTTCTTTTTTTCTAGTAGCAAAAGTTCCCAGCGTGGCCCGTTATGACATGGAAAAAATTCTAACAAATTTACCTGAGGCCAAAGAAAATAAAGAAAAAATGGAAAATCTTATTGCAAGTAAAGAAAAAGAATTAATTAAGAAGCAAGAAAAAATTCAAAAAATGTACACAGAGTTTGAGGGACAGCAAAAATTTTTAAGTGATGAGAAGAAAAAAGAAAAATTTCTTGAAATCGAAAAAGAAAGACAAGCTCTCGAAGCAGAATCAATGAAGATGAAGCAAGAAGTAGCGCAGACAGGGCAGAGCTTAAATAAACCCCTTCTTGATCGTATTACTAGTGTGGCCATAGAAGTATCAAAAGAAAATGAAGAAATTATGATGACGATCCCTCGAGGAGAGCCACTTCTTGATTATGGTTTTACTTATATCGCCAGTGAAGTTGATATTACGGATAAAGTGCTAAAGCGCTATAATAAAAATTATCCTAAAAAGAAATAGTTTTTCATGAGTTCTTTTAGTCATTTAAAAAGCATTAATTCTTCGCTCTCCTATTTAGGGGGGCGTTTTTCTTTGGCCGAAACAGAAGAAAAGTCTTTTTTGGGTCTTACTTCTCTTGAATATCCTCGTGAAGATCATCTCATTTTTGTTAAAGATAAAAAAACTTTTGAGAAGAAATACCAGCGTTATGAAAAAAATGTTCCCGACGAAAAAGTCTCACTCATTGTTGCAGAATCTTTTTGGCAAAAGCTCAATGAAGAGGAGAAAAAGAAATCTTTTTTAGAGCGTTTTGCTATTATTTTTTCTAGTGCTGATATTGATGAGAGTATGGTTCTTTTGAGTTCTCACTTTTATCATCTTTTCTACGATTCTCTTAACATGGAAGTCGATGGACGACAGATGGGAACATGTGAAATTCATCCCTCTGCACGTATTGCTCAACATGTCTTTATTGGTGAGCATGTTAATATTGAAAAAAATGTCATCATCATGAGCGGGGCCGTTATCCTTCCTCATGTTACAATCAAAGAAGGATCTGTTGTTTTCCCCCAAGTGACAATTTACCCTAAAGTAGTTGTGGGAAAAAACTGTCGTCTTCAAGCACAATCCACTATTGGTTCTGATGGTCATGGCTTTCACTTTATGAAAGGAGAGCATTGTCGTCTTTGGCATTTAGGCGGAGTTGTGATGGGAGATAACGTGGAAGTAGGAACAAGTTCTGTTATTGATGGAGGAACGTTCGCTCCTACCTTTATTGGTTCAGGTTGTAAGCTTGATAATCATGTTCAAATTGCTCACAATTGCCACCTCGGAAACCATGTGATGCTTTGTGGCCAAGTGGGAATTTCAGGCAGTGTAGAGATTGGCGATTACAGTGTCTTTGGAGGGAAAGCTGGTGTTGGACCTGGCGTCACTCTAGGAAAAAGAATTCAGGCGGCCGGAGGGGCCCTTATTAACTGCGATTGGCCAGATGATAGTGTTTTAGGAGGTCACCCTGCACGGCCTCTTAAAGAATGGCTACGAACAGTGGCCCATACGCGCAAGCTTTCCTTGGATAAAAGATAAAAGATAAAAGATAAAAG
>CALDHR010000199.1 GCA_937898585.1 uncultured Oligoflexia bacterium | reverse complement strand
AAAGAAAGAAAATGCCACTGGCCAACTTCAGGAAAAGCTAAATGATCTGCTTTTAAAATCAGAAAGGAGTAGAGGAGAATTTTTTTCTCTTCATCTCGGTTATAGGGCGTTAAAAAGAGATCTTGAATCATCACTTGAGAAGCAATCGCTTCTTCGTTGAGATCAAGCTCAATTTCTTCTAGAACTTCTCGCTTCATGGCCTCAAGGGGAGTCTCACCGGGTTCAATTTTCCCGCCCGGAAACTCCCAAAGATTGTTAAGTGGTCCTTCTTCTAAGCGCGGCCACATCCAAAAATAAACTCCCTTCTCGCCATCTCGCTCACCTTCTTTGGCAAAGAGGGCAATAGAGACGGGAATCAGTCGTCTCATCTTAACGGGCCACACCTACTGCGCGTGTCTCGCGAATAACAGTGACTTTAATGGTTCCAGGATAAGACATCTCTTGTTCAATTTTGCTGGCAATATCGCGTGAAAGCAAAATGGTCTCTTCATCACTGATTTTATCATTTTCTACGAGGACGCGTACTTCACGGCCAGCAGAAATAGCGTAAGATTTTGAGATCCCAGGAAAAGAATTCACAATTGTTTCAATATCTGTAAGGCGCGAAACATAGCTTTCCATTAAGGCCTTGCGCGCACCAGGGCGTGCACCGGAAATAGCATCTGAGGCCGCTACCAAATGAGCAAGAACAGACTCAGGTTTTTCATCATCGTGGTGAGCGCGAATAGCGTGGACAATGTCAGCTGACTCCCCGTATTTTTTCGCAAAATCGGCACCGATGACAGCATGTGATCCTTCGGCCGAAGCATCGAGGACTTTTCCAATATCATGAAGAAGGGCCGCGCGTCTTGCTTGTTTTACGTTAAGCCCAAGTTCAGAGGCCATGGCCCCACAGAGAAACGCCGCTTCGAGAGCGTGCTGGTATTGATTCTGGGTATAAGATGTCCGCAAATTGAGGGCACCGATGAGTTTGAGAATCTCAGGATGAATACCGTGAACCCCAATTTCCATTTGGGCCTTTTCACCTAACTCGCGAAGACGACTTTCTAGTTCTATTTTTGATTTATCGTGAAACTCTTCAATTTTGGCGGGATGAATGCGTCCATCGGCCAAGAGTTTTTGAATGGTAAGACGAGCGATTTCTTTTCTCACTACATTGAAAGAAGAGATAACCACGATCTCCGGCGTGTCATCGATAATAAGATCAACACCGCAAATTTGTTCAAAAGCGCGAATATTGCGTCCTTCACGGCCAATAAGACGGCCTTTTACATCTTCAGAGGGAAGTTCAACGCTAGAAATAGTTTGCTCGGCCACATACTCACCAGCAAAACGCTGAATGGAAATTCCCACCAGCCTTTTGGCGCGCTTTTCTGCTTCATCTTTTGCTTCTTCTTCAATGCGGCGCAACTCTTTTGCGGCAGAGACTTTGGCCTCCTCTACCATATTCTGCATTAATTCGTTTTTGGCCTCTTCTTTGGTCATGCTGGCCACGATAGAAAGCTTCTCGGCAAGATGCTGTTGTTCGCGGCGGTATTTTTCGGCCTCTTCTACCACTTTTTTACGCTCAGTTTCTACTTGTTCCTGAAGCGCCTTCGTTCGTTCAATTTCTTTTTCTTTATCCTCAATTTTCTGCTCAAGAGTAATCTCTTTTTTGCTGAGATCTTTTTCTTGATCTTTGAGAGACTGCTTCATTTTGCGCGCTTCTTCTTCTAATTCAACGCGCTCTTCTTTGACGATCTGCTTTGCTTCTTTGCGCGCATTGTATTTAATTTCCTGCGCATCTTTTTTGGCCTTATCCACAATTTCATTGGCCCGTCCTTCGTGTTTTTTCTTTTCTTCCATCACTTGACGGTTTTTAAAATAAAAACCGATGGCGGCCCCAGCTATAATAGAGACCAGTGAAAATAAAATTACCTCTGTCACGTTATACCCCTTAAATTTAGTAAACTCTTTGTTCTGTTACCACAAAATCCATAATGACATCATGCGTTTCCATAGGAAGCGAGTTCTTTAATTGCTCTTCCCAACAAATGCCTATTTTTAATCCCGTAAAATGTTCTAAATACCTATCGTAATACCCACCACCGCGACCAAGCCGTCCTCTTTGCCTCGTGAAAACTAACCCGGGGACAAGAAGTGCCACTGGCACGCATAAGCGCTGCTCATCTCTTATAAAAAAATTCATAAGAGGAGGGTCTTTGGATTCAACAATAGGATAGGCCAGCTGAAAAGAATGTTCCCCTAGCACAGTGAGGTCTACTTCTCCTTTGAGGGGTTGGTAGATGCCCAAAAGCTGTTTTTCATGAGGACGAACATCGTGTGAAGATAAAAGTTCTAAAATATGATGAATCAATAAAGGGGCCAGCTCTTTGTTAAAAGAGTCAAACTCACCTTTTTTTATCCTAGAGGTCATTTCCTTGCGCAAATGATCCTTGCTTTCTTCTTTATCCCTATTCACAACCAGGGGCCTTTCGCTTGCATGCTCTTTTGCCCCAAAAAAACTATCAGGTGAACGAGTGATTAGTGTGTCGTCTGTTCCTTAGAAGGATAGACTTTATTGAATAGACTGACGGCCTCACTGGCCAATAAGTCGAGTTCTTCAATATCTTCAAAGCAACGCTTTTCCAGCATTACTCGCGACAAACTTAATTCTAAGGCCACCAGAAGGTAGAGCTGCTCCCGACCAAGATCGGGTCTTACTTGCAAAATCTCTCGGGCCTTACTCTCCATCAAGCGGATGGCCCGCTCAATATCCCCGAAAGATTCACCTTCTTTCTCCGCTTTCCAGCGAATTGAATGGCCTAAAACGGAAAATTCTTTTACCTGAAAATTATTTGGGTCAACAGTTGTTTCCAATTATCCTCTCCCCTATCACGACAAGCTCTAATTTAAAAGCTATTGAAAGGGCCTTAAGATGTCAAAGGAATAGATTCTTCTTTTTTTATGGGCCCAAGCAAGGAATCTAGATAATCTTGCAAATGAAACTCATTGAGATCCTCCATCATCTCTCCTACCCCTATGTATTTTATAGGGACGCCGAGTTTTGTGGCCATACTATAAGCGCCACCCGCTTTTGATGACCCATCGCATTTGGTAAAAATGACTCCCGTCAACCCCAATGCCTCGTGAAACTCCTGCGCCTGGCGCATAGCATTTTGTCCTGTGACGGCATCGATAACCAGATAAACTTCATGAGGAGATCCTGGCATCGCTTTACTGATGGTCTTCTTCATTTTTTTCAGCTCGTCCATCAAGTTTGTCTTCGTGTGAAGACGACCGGCCGTATCGATGAGGCAAAGGGTGCTTTTGAGTTCAAGGGCCTTTTTTACGGCATCAAAGGCCACTGAGCTGGGATCACTTTCTTCTTTGGCGCGCACAATTTCTGCTTTTGCTCTTTGGGCCCAAACTTCTAGTTGATCTACTGCTGCTGCGCGAAATGTATCACAGGCCCCCACAAGGACTTTTTCTCCTTGAGTGGCGTAAAGGCCAGCGAGTTTTCCCACTGTCGTGGTTTTTCCGGCTCCATTGATCCCCACAATCATGATGACTTTCATCTCTCCTACATCATAGAGCTGCTTTTTATCCTGAATAGGACGCATGCCTTCTTCCATCACAGAATAAATCCACTCTTTGACATCAAGAAAGCTAAGGGGTTCTTTTTTTTCTTTGGCAAATTTTTTTAATCCTTCGAGGAATTCTTCTGTGACACTAGGACCTAAGTCGGCGAGATAGAGAGTCTCTTCTACTTCATCCCAGATCTCTTCACTCATTTCACCGCTACCAAGCAAGGAAGAGATTTTCCCCCAAATATCTTGGCGAGATTTAGCAAGCCCTAGGCCTAAGCGCTCCTTAAAGGAAACTTCCACTTTTTGCTGTTCTTTTCCTTCTTCTTGTTGCGGCCGAGGAACAGCGACCTTTATCTCTTTTTTCTTTTTGGCGAGAAAAAAAACTCCCACAAGCATAAGAAAAAAGGCAGCGACTCCTAAAACGAGAAAAATATTTTCTTCTGATAAGATGGGCCCTTTGGCCAAATCTGCTACAATATCCATGCGTTTCATTCCTTGTTTTTCATCAGTTTTTTACTAGTTGATAAATAATTTCTGCTGTCATTCCCCAAAGTAAAGGCCATTCTTCTACCACAGAGTTTTCCTTCCCATAACAAAAAGAGATCATCTTCTCCTCTAGTAAGAAGGAATAAAAATCTCGCACTCCTCCCTCAGGACGAAAAAAGCTATTTTTAAACCATTTTTCTTGCTGAAAAATAGCAAAGGGAAGGGCCACCATCATATCCCACTCACCATTGCTTTTGAGGTGTCTAAAGAAATCTTCTTCTTTTAAAGAGATTTCTGCCAAAAAGGGGATCACTTTTTTTCCACTCACTGAGATAAGAGAGGGGAGTTCTCTTTTTACTTCAATGGATTCGAGAGGAAGATGACTCTCTTCGTGAAACTCTCTTAAGGCCGTCGCTAAAGCGTCTTTGTCTTGATATTCTCGATGGCCTCCTAAAAAACAAAATTGATTTTTATGCGTCAGCACCTCATTGGTTCTCTTAAAGAGCAAAAGATCCTCTCCATAAAAAAGGACAAGAACTGCTGCTTGATAGTTTCGTAGGATCATGAGAAATCTCCATCATGACGACAAAAAATAACCTTCTATTAAAATCACGGGCCATTAACTCTATTCGCAAAACGCTGGAAGATGAAGGATATCTTGAAGTCTTCCCTTCGCCTATTCAAGAGCATCCTGGAATCGATGCCCATGTGCATGGATTAGGACTTTATTCTCTCAAAGA
>CALDHR010000198.1 GCA_937898585.1 uncultured Oligoflexia bacterium | reverse complement strand
TCTCAATAATCCCAAATATGCAGCTTCTCTTGGTACTATTTTGTTTCAAGAAGAAGAAGATTTGGCCATTAGACATGAAGAATTTAAGGCCAAAAATATATTCTCTTTTCAATTGTGGAACAGGTTAAAAGAGAAGGTCTCTGGACGAAGCGCAACTTATTAATGATTAAACAAAGGAATGGGGGAAAATTATGTTTGAAATTTTGCCAAAAGAAAAAGAATTGCAGGAGAAAAAAATTGTGTCAAACGAGATTAAAGAGGTCATCAATACGCAAATAGAAGTCGAACCCATTAGCGTCATGAACGCTAAAATTCTCGTTATTGGCGTTGGAGGTGGTGGTGGAAACGCCATCAATACCATGATCAATTCCGGGCTTTTAGGCGTCAGTTATGTGGCCGCCAATACAGATGCTCAGTCTCTTGCTAAAAATAAAGCGGGAATGAAGGTTCAACTGGGACCAGAGCTTACAAAAGGACTAGGCGCAGGCGCAAATCCCGAAGTTGGAAAAAAAGCGGCCCTTGAAGAGTATGAAGCACTCCAAGAAATCATGAAAGGCTCTGATATGATTTTTATCACGGCCGGTATGGGCGGTGGGACAGGGACAGGAGCAGCTCCTGTTATCGCAAAACTCGCTAAAGAAGTAGGTGCCCTTACAGTTGGTGTGGTGACCAAACCCTTTATGTTCGAAGGCAAAAAACGTCTGCGTCAGGCGGATGCCGGAATTCGCGCGCTAGAAGAGAGTGTTGATTCCCTTATCACCATTCCCAATCAACGCTTGTTGGCCATCGCCGGGGAAGGTCTCTCTTTGATGGATACTTTTAAGAAGGCCGATGAAGTTCTTCTCAATGCTGTTCAAGGAATTTCAGATCTTATTAATAATACAGGTCTCATCAACGCCGACTTTGCCGATGTAAGTACTGTGATGGCCAACAAGGGCCTTGCTCTTATGGGAACAGGTATGAGCTCTGGGCCTGATCGCGCTTTAAAGGCCGCTCAAGAGGCCATTAGTTCGCCTCTTCTGGAAGATATCAATATTCAAGGGGCCACGGGCATTATCATCAATATTTCAGGGGGCCATGGACTTACTACCCATGAAACAAATCAGGCCGTCATGCTTATTATGGAAGCGGCCGATGAAGATGCAGAGATTATCTTTGGCACCGTCATTGATGAAAATCTTGGCGATAATGTGAAAGTCACTGTTATTGCCACAGGTCTTGGTGGCAAGCGCGAAGAGCGAGTTGTATCAGCTCCCGTCCTTCAGGCAGAAATGCCAAGAGAAGAAAAAGAAGAAGTTCAGTTAGTGGAAGAGAGGAAAGAAGAAGTGCCTGCTGAAAAAGTTGCAGAAAAAGCGGAAGAAAAAATCCAAGAAAAGATTCAAGAAAAAATTGAAATTAAAGCAGAAGAAGTGGTGGCATCAAAACCTAAAACCATCGCTGAGCGTTTAGGCTTTATTAATTTTGATGACGATGATTTTGATACCCCCAGCTTCCTCAAGCAAGAGCGAGATCTTTTTCGCCCCAAAGATCACGATCTCTAGAAACTAACAATCACTGAGAGCGATGATAAATTCTAAGTCTGCCACAGGCCACGTGACTCCTTCATGGAGGGCCAGGCAGACTTTATTTAAACTCATAAGATTTTGATGAAGGCCAAAGGCCAAAAGATTCATCTCTCCTTTGAGAAGAAGCGTATTGTCTTTAACCTCGTAACTCATAAGAATAAAACTCTTTGTTCCATCAATAGTGAGGTGAAACTCGGCGCTGTTGTCTGTGACATTTTTAAAGCTTCCTTCAATAGGAGCTTTGAAATTAAGAAAATTTTTGTCAATTTTAGCATCGCGTCCAGGGTTCCCTGAATCAGACTTCGGCGAAACTTTGACAGTTGTATTAAGGAGAAGATCTTTTGGCGTCTTGCTCTTTTCTTTTGTGCTGGCCTTGAGATCGCCTACAATCTTTAATTTAACGCCGGCCTTTTTGGCCGTCTTATAAGCGGTAGCATAAAAAGAGCTCTTCTCCATATCGCCTTTAAGGCAAGAAGAAGCAGCGTGGAGCAGTGAAGACGTGCTGAGAAGAGTAGAGAAAAGAAGTGTTTTAACAGTTAGATTCATAGGGAAAATCCTTTGATAAGATGTTCAAGATTTTCCCTGTTATTCCACAAGATGAAAGCAAAGTAAAAGGGGCTATTGTTTTGTTCTTTTGCCCGTTCCTTTGAGTTGTTGCCTTTGAACTTGTGTATTTTTAGTAAGAGAGTTGGTTTTGCGGACGCAGGGTCCACAGTAAGCAGAGTTGCTCTGTTTTCCTTTATTTGTTACACGGCCAAGATTTTGGGGTCTTTTACTTTTTGTCGATCTCTTTTTTGTGTTGGCCGCAAAGAGAGAAAGGGAGCAAAGAAGTGAAAGAATAAATAAGAAGTTTATTTGTTTAGATTTTGGCATCATAAAAATCTCCTAAAGAGGTGAGTCAATTTTTTTAAGAATACTATAGGGCATTAAAAAACTCC
>CALDHR010000197.1 GCA_937898585.1 uncultured Oligoflexia bacterium | reverse complement strand
TTTAAAATTATCGGGAATGGAATTTATTCCGGCCGAGCTCAAAGAAAGAGAAACTCAAAACTGGGATAAAATTCTACAAAAAAAAATTTATTACTTGTCCCTTATCTTTAGATCTATTTGTTCTTGGGATGGTAGTTTAGACAATCTTTCTCTCTTGCCTTATTTTTTCAATAATACTTCTCTGATGGCCTCTCATATCAGAATGATGAGTTCGCTAGATTTTCTTGTTGAGGAAGAAAAAATCTCATTGGCCCCTGCAAAAGAAAAAAAAGAATTTATTTTTTGTCGAGATTTTCTTTGTCGAAAAGAAAAACAAGAGGTCTTTGATGATGTGGTCCCAAAAGGAGAAGGTTTTATTTCTTATAAAGATCAATTTGAACAAATTTATTGTCATCATTTTTACTCAAAAAGAATTGATGAAAAAAAACAGAATAGTGAGATAAGAGAATGGCATTTAAATACAAGCTTGAAAGATATTATTATAATGAATGATAAAATGAATAGTTTTAAAACAAAAATACCGGCCTTTTCACTTTACCTTGATAGCTTTTCAGAGGCCAAAGAGATGGTTTTTAAAAGGAGTGAAAAAATATGGAAAGAATGGGCCAATAATAAAATATCATATTTTAAACGAAGTTACTTTTATGAAGATCCTCTAGATATTAGAAAAATAGAGAAGAATCCAGTCTCGACTCAAAGTATAGAAGAAAATCTCGGTATAGAATTTGAAATTTATAAAGGTGAACTCGATAGAATTATTTCACAGCGAGATAAAATTATATTAAAATTAGATTTCACCTTCACTGAATCCTTTCTTTTTTGGCTTAAAGATCAAGTTTATTTTTTGGATCAAGGAAGTGAGGAGGAAAAAGAAAAAGTCATTGTCAAATTAAAGGAAATCATTCGCTTTCAATTGACCAACTTTAGTAAAAAAATGATTAACCCTGTTTGGATGAATGAAAAAATTGTAGATATTATTTCTCGAGAATTATGGCGGAAGTTATCCCTCTTGCAATTTAGCTTCAAATTTAATAGTACTAAGGATGTTGTGATTCCTATCCGGTTTTATTACGGTCTTTTTGCCTTGGAGCAGATAGGTCATAATTTTCGCTCTGAGAGGGGACACACTCAATTAAATCTTTAGACGGGATTATTCCTTTGGTGAAAAATAAAAAGATTAATAAAGAAAAAATTGTTCCTCATTTCTATGAAAGTGATGAAGAGGATCACGACTCTTTTGAAGAAGCTCCTGAGTCTGAACCTTTTGATGAAGATTTGGATTTAGAAAAAGAGCAACCGGAGGAAATGCTTCCGGCCCTTTCAAAAGAGATTAGATCTTTAGAAGGACTGGATCGAAATGACCCTCTTCGCATTTATCTGCGAGAAGTTGGCCGTTTTAAGCTTTTAGACCCAGAAGAAGAAAGAAAACTCACAGAGGAATTGGCCGAAACAGGCGATATTGAAGTGGCCAAAAAGTTAGTTCAGGCCAACTTACGTCTTGTCGTGAAAATTGCCATGGAATATCGCTATGCCTATCAAAATATTTTAGATTTGATTCAAGAAGGAAATATTGGTCTCATGAAGGCCGTCTCAAAGTTTAATCCTGATAAAGGGGCAAAACTCTCTTATTACGCCAGCTGGTGGATTAAATCTTACATCCTTAAATTTATTTTAGATAACTTTCGTTTAGTGAAAATTGGAACAACAAGTGAACAGAAGAAGCTTTTTTACAATTTAATTAAGGAAAAAAATCGTCTTGATCAGCTCGGGATTCAAGATAATCAAACAAAGCTTATTTCTGATCGTCTAGGAGTCTCAGAAAAATCAGTAGAACTTATGACCAAACGTCTTTCTGCTCATGGGCAAGAAGTCTCTCTTACAGGGAGCAGTAGTAGAAATTTAGATGATTCTTCCTCTTCTCCTAGTATTCTTGAAACATTAAGTTCAGATGATCTTCCACTAGATGAGGCCCTTTCTCATATGGAAGGACTGAAAATCTTAGAAAATAACCTTGGTGATTTTTTAGAAGGCCTAAAGAAGCGAGATAGGGAAATTTTCACCAAAAGACTTCTCTCTGAAGTTCCTCCATCCCTTCAAAAATTGGCCGATGATTATGGCGTCTCACGCGAGAGAATTCGGCAGATTGAAGAGAGGCTCATTGGATCTCTAAAAAACCATATGAAAAAATACATGGAGTAGACAAGAGAAGACTCCTTTGTTATAAATCGCTGTCCTTTTTCTTGGCCACGATAGATTTTATTGTAGCTGGGATTGAGGATTAACCTAATCTAATTATAGATACAAAAGGAAAAGTTATGTCTTTAAGCACAGAAATGACAGCGGAAGTTGTTGGGAAATTTGCCCGTAAAGCGGGAGATACAGGATCTCCTGAAGTTCAAGTTGCTCTTCTTACAAAGAGAATTGAAGAACTTGGTTCACACTTTGGAACACACATTCATGATTACAGCTCTAAAAGAGGCCTCATGAAAATGATTGGTCGCAGAAAGGCGCTTCTTCGTTATCTCCAAGGAAAAAATGAAGAGAGTTATAAAAAACTCATTCAAGAATTGGGATTAAGAAAGTAAAATACCAAAAGATTATCTATCAAAAAGAGGGATTGCAAAATCCCTCTTTTTTTATCACGTAGTTGTTCTCATGAAGACCTGTATTGGTTTTAGGAGGGGATTGAAGAGATATTTTTTACTAAAGGTTCTTCTGTTTTTATCTTTGCTAAAAAATATCTCCTTAATTCCATTCTTTTTCTAAAATCTCTATAATTCTTCCCACGAGTAATTACCTTAATTAGGGAGGCATTTCAAAATGACCACATCTGAATTGTACAACAAAAATGAATTTAGTTTTGATTTTGGCGGTAAAAAAGTTACCGTTGAAACAGGACGTTTAGCGAAACAGGCCGATGGTGCCGTTTTAGTTTCAAGCCTTGGCACACAAGTTCTCGTTACTGTCGTCTCGGCCAGAGAAATGGTTGAGGGACAAGATTTCTTTCCTCTTCTCGTTGACTACAAAGAAAAATTTTACGCTGCCGGAAAGTTCCTCGGTGGCTTCATGAAGCGTGAGGCCCGTCCCAGCAACTCAGAAATTCTTCTCATGAGAATGGTAGATCGTCCTTTGCGTCCCCTTTTTCCTGAAGGGTACATGTATGAGACCATTATCATGGCCTCTGTTCTTTCTTATGACCCTGCTGCTGATCCACAAGTTCTTGCAGGTCTTGGGGCCTCCGCCGCTCTCGTGATTTCAGATATTCCTTTTGCAGGGCCTATGAGCATGTGTAAAGTGGGAAGACTTGAAGGTAAACTCGTACTCAACCCAACGGAAGAAGAATTAAAAAGTTCTGATCTTGAGATGGTTGTGGCAGGAACATCTGACGCTATTTTAATGGTAGAAGGTCAATCAGAAGAACTCTCTGAAAAAGAGATGCTTGAATCAATTCAATTTGCACATAAAGAAATTAAAGGATTTTGTGATTTCTTAAAAGAAATTCAAAAGAAAGTAGGGAAGACAAAAAGAGAGTTTATTCCTCTTGTTCCTAACAAAACTCTTCTCGAAGAACTCAAAAAAGATTTTTTAAGTAAAGTTGAAGGAACGCTAAAAATTAATGCAAAACAAGAGCGTCAGTTAGCAACATCTGTTTTGAAAAAAGAAATAGCAAAAGCATTAGAAGAAAATCCATCGCGCTATGCTCTTAAAGATGGTGACAAGTTTTCAGCAAAGGCCGGAGCGGCCCTCGATGAACTTCTTTACACAATAATGAGAAGCGATATCTTAGATAATTCAAACAGAATTGGTCAAAGAAGCTTAACTCAAGTTCGTCCCATCAAAACAGAAGTTGATGTTCTTGATAGAGTTCACGGATCATCTCTTTTTACTCGCGGAGAAACTCAAGTTCTCGCGGCCGTAACACTTGGTGGAAAAGAAGGCGAACAAATGAGCGATGCCATTAAAGGTATCAGCTATGAAAAATTTTATCTCCACTATATGTTTCCTCCTTTTAGCGTTGGTGAGGCCCGTGGTTACAGAGGTGTTAGTCGCCGTGAAATTGGTCACGGAAATCTTGCTGAACGCGCTATTCGTATGGTTCTTCCCGATGCAGAAAATTTTCCTTACACCGTTCGCATTAACTGTGAAGTTTTAGAGAGTAATGGATCTTCTTCCATGGCATCCGTCTGTTCAGGTTGTATGGCCCTTATGGATGCAGGGGTAAAAGTAAAAGCGCCTGTTGCTGGTGTGGCCATGGGATTGATTAAAGAAGGTGAAAAATACGCTATTCTTACTGATATTCTTGGTGATGAAGATCATCTTGGTGATATGGACTTTAAAGTAGCAGGAACAGAAAAAGGGATTACTGCTATTCAAATGGATATTAAGATTTCTGGACTCAATGATGAAATTCTTGAAAAAGCATTGGCCCAAGCAAAAGATGCTCGCCTTCATATTTTAAATGAAATGCGTAAAGGTCTTGAAGCACCTCGAGCAGACTATAAAGAAGGTGTTCCGCAAATTGTTTTCACTAAAATTCCTTCTGATAAAATTGGTGCTTTAATTGGTCCTGGCGGAAAGAATATTAAAATGCTTCAAGAAGATTACAGTGTAGTCATCAGCGTTGATGATGATGGTAAGACAATGATTTGTGGAACTGATAATGAAAAACTGGCCTTTGTTCAGTCTCTTATCGATCTTCAAATCAATGGACCTGTTCCTGGAAAAGTTTATGAAGGACGAGTCGTCTCTATTAAAGAGTATGGTGCTTTTGTGGATATTGCGCCAAATCTTTCAGGTCTTTTGCACGTCTCTGAAATTGCCAATGAGCGCGTTCAAGATGTTAAAGATTATCTTGATGAAGATGACATAATTGAAGTAAAAGTTTTAGAAGTTGATCGTTTTGGAAAAATCAAGCTTTCAAGAAAAGCACTCGCGTCACTTGAAAAAAAAGTTAGATAAAAAATAAAGGGGTAGAGGATGAGTGATATTATTGTTGGAATAAAATATTTAGAACACTATGATAAAACTTTTCCTCTACCTCAATATCAAACAGAGCTTTCTGCCGGGATGGATATTCGTGCTTCTTTTAGCAATAAAGAAAAACTTGTTATTTCCCCTTTTCAGCGAGTTCTAGTTCCAACGGGAATCTCTTTAGAAATTCCTGCTGGATTTGAAATACAAGTAAGGCCACGATCAGGTCTTTCTTTTAAGACAAACTTATTTATTCCCAATTCTCCTGGAACAATTGATGCCGATTATCGAGGTGAAATTATGGTGATTATGGGAAATCTTTCAAATAAAGATGAAGTTATTAATCACGGTGATCGAATTGCTCAATTAGTTTTAGCAAAAGTTGAAAAAATAAAATTTTCTGTAACAAGTGAACTCTCTCAAACAGTTCGCGCAGAAGGTGGAATAGGACATACGGGGTTAGCATGAGTCACAGTGTTCGTTATACAAAATGTCAAAGTTCACAAGATGCTTATGATGTTGTGAAAAAAAATATTACACCCGAAGTGGTGGGCCAGTTTAATGTTAAGGCCTCCTTTGATTACGATGAGAGTCGTAAAATAATCAAAGCAAAAGGAACAGGCTTTGAACTTAAAATGAGTTTTAGTGAAGAGAATTTAGATTTTGATTTAGATCTTGGTTTTCTCCTTAAACCACTAAGGTCTACTATCACTTCAAAAATTGAGCATTTGCTCGCAAAAGTTGTTTAAAATGGATTCAGTTTGTCGTGTTGTTCTTTCCAATTTAGGGAAGACGATTGAAGTAAAAAAAGGCTCAAACCTTTTACAAGAATTAAAGAGAAATAAGATTTATATGAAATCCAGCTGTGGAGGAGTTGCCAGCTGCGGAGATTGTAATCTTAAAATTATAAAAAGTAATGACTCCCTTTCAGAGAGGACTTTTGCCGAGAGTAAGCTTCTGGGCAATGTTTACCATATTACGAAAGAGAGATTGTCTTGCCAGGCAGAAGTGCTTGGTGATTTAGAAATCGATATTAGTCGTCATGATCAATCAATGGCCGTTTTTGAATACGGAGAAGAGGCATTTGTGCAAAAAAGAGAAGTAGAAAATAATCAAAATCCTGTTCTTGCTCCCAAAAAAACGTTGTTAAGGAAATCTAACGTTGTTGAAGAGAAAAGAAGACTTGAAGAAAGTGAGCGGACCAAGAGAGATCTCGAGAAAAATCAAAAAAGCGAGAGTTGGTTTAAGCACTGGGACGGAGAAGAAAAAACTTCTGATGCTGTGAAGAAAAAAAGAGGCGGAGGACGACGAGTGCGCCCTTTTAAATTTAAGAAGAGAGAAGAATAGCCTTTATCTTCTCTAGCTCTGTTTTAAGTGAGTGTCTATCTAAGACAAATTCTTTTTTACCCTTTATTTCTTTCATTTTTAAAACATAATATCCTTGGTTTTGATAGCTTCTCAATTTTTCATCGCGATACATTTTAGCGTAATTGGGACTATCAATATGGTGCTCAACGGATAGTTCTCCCAGCATAATTTTTTTTCTCCAGAAAGGAATCCCCATTATTTTATGCGTGATGGTTAGCTTCTTTTTGAAAAGTATAATTTCTTTTTCATAAAAATAAAAAGAGAGCAAAACAAGAGGAATTAAGACCATGAAAGAGAGACAGGAGAGAGCGATAAGTTTATTGATGAAGTCGGGATGTTCTAAAAGTGAAAAGAGTGGAGAGATGATGGCCGTATAAAGACCCGTTAGAATAAGAAAAATACCTAGTAAATACCACCAGAAAATCAGAGGAGGCCCATAGGTTCTTAAAGATAATTGATTATCTTGGGTAATTTCAATATGTTCACTTTCATTTTCTTGCGTAGGGAAAAGATAAAAAAGTCCCATTTCTTTAAAATCTCCAACATGAATAGGGTCAAAACTATCTTCTATGTCTTTTTACATAAAGTTTCAATCTCTTTTGTCCGTTAAGGACACAAGTAAAAAGTCAATTTAAGGAAGAAGACAATGGAGCAGGTGCAATACACTGATTTTCCTATCACAACAGTCAAAGATGGACTGGAGCATGGATTTAGAGTGAGAGTTGTTGGCCATTTTGCCCTTGTTCAGCTCTTTGGTGATTTAGAAAAATGTAAACACGAAGAATTTCTCGATAGTATTCAGCTTCTTTTATCTTCCCAGATGGATGTGGTTATTGATTGTTATTTTCTGCAAGGAATTAATTCAAAGTGGATTAATCTTGTAGGCTTTTTACATCAAATGATTGTTTTAAAAACATCGGGTAAAAAAATGCTGAGAATTACCCATGTGACATCGACGATGATTTCCTACTTCTCTTCTCTTCCTCCTCATATTATCTGTGACTCTTTTGAAAAAGTTATTAAAGATTTAGAAAAAAGAGAATTTACACCCGAAGAGAGTAATGTTGGAGTCTTAAAAGCATTTTATGTCATGATTCTCAAAACGATGTTTATTACCACAACACACATTTGTCAGAGGAAAAAAATATTTTTTAAAAATACAACAGATAAAAAGAAGTGCATGGGGGATTATTCATCCCTCCTGAAAGGGAAAATGCTTAATCTTCATTTTTATATGGTTCTCTCTTTTCCCAGTGAAACATTTTCTGAAATGATAAAAGAAATTCTTCCAGGAGAAGATCCCGATAGTTGCCTTGATCTTATTAGTGATTTTGTGAATATTATTTATGCTCAAACTAAAATAGAGATAGGAGGAATTGATTCTCTGAAATTCAATGAGTTTCCTCTGTCTATCGGAGGTAATTACCCCGATGTTTCTCGCCCTGATATTGAAGAGATGAATAGTTTTGATGTGGATAAGGCCATTATCCTCGTTCTTCCTTTTCAAACAGTTTATGGGGAGTTTTTTTTAGAGATAGCTTTTCCTCCTGTGTACAATAATCACCAGTTAGAAATATTTTTTCAAGGTTAGGTTCTATTATGAGTGAGGATTCTCTTACACCCGAAGTTATCTTTGATGCTATTGAAAATAGAAAAGTAGATGTTTTTGTTAAGTATGTTTTATCTGGTGGTTCAATTGAGGTGGAAGATAAAATTGGACATCCTCTTTCCTTTAAAATTTTTGATACAAAAAACAGAGATTTAATCACTTCTTTTATTTTACTGGATCTAGATTTTAAAAAAACGTACATGAATGAAAAAATGACTCTTCCTCTTTTCTTGTCTTACAAAGGTCTTACTTTTGCTTTAGATATACTTGGGTTGTTTGGCATTGATTTTTTTTCAAAGGATATTCATGGAAGAGGTGGTCTCTTTTATGCTATCAAAGGAACACAAATTGATTCTTTTAAATATTTTGTAGAAAAGCACGGCAGGGTTCTTAAGGATATCGTTGACGGTGAAGGAAAAAACCTTTTTGAATATCTCATTGAATCAGAATTTAAAGTAGATGAAGATAGTTATTGGGTGACAAAAGATAATATAAAAAAAACAAAAACGTATTATTACAATGAAGTTATTAACTCTTTAGTAGAAGGAGGGCTTGACCCTCTTGGTGAAAATGACAAGGGCGAAAACTACCTCCATCTTTCTGTGAAAAAATCCAACATGGAGCTTATTGAGATTTTTATTAGTAAAGGTCTTGATATTAATAGTGTGGATAAAATGGGGAGAACCCCTCTCTTTTTTGCGGCAGAGTTTTCAGATGTAAAGATTTTTAAATTTATTGTTATCAAGGGAGGAGATGTCTCCCTTAAAGATAAAGAGGGAAAAACTTGTCTTGATTATGCTAAAAAAGTTAAAAATCAAGAAGTTATCGAATTTACAGAGGGATACTTAAAGCGCAAACATGGACCAGGAGAAGAGGAAAGCGATTCTGGTGCAGAAGAGAAAAAATCGGCCTTAATGGAGTCAGTTGAAAAAAGTAAAGAGAATCAAGACTCCAAGAAAAAGGGAGCAGCGGAATTCAACGTTAATGATAAAAATGAAAAAGGAATGAATCCTGCGATGATTTTATCTCTAAAAGGAGATTTGGATAATTTAAAACTTGTCTTAGACAAAGGATGCAATCCTAATTTGCGAGATTACTCAGGAAAAACTTGTTTGATTTATGCCGTAATAGCGAATCATAAAGATATAGTGGAATATTTATTAGAGAAAAAAGTAGATCTTGAGCTTAAAGATGAAAAAGGGCAAACAGCACTCTATTATGCACTTCTGACTAATAAGAATGATTTGGCCCAAAGGCTCCTTCAAGCAAAAGCGGGCATTCAACATAAAGTGAAAGGGATGACTATTTTAATGCTTGTGGCCAGTATGGGGAACCTTGAAGGGGTAAAGATGCTTTTAGACCATGGCCATGATCCCTCCACCAAGGACCTAAAAGGGCGAACAGCAGAAATGTACGCCAAAGCAAAAAAGCACACAGAGATATTGGCCCTTTTTGAAAGCATTCGGCGCTAAGTGATTGATTTTACTTTGATTTCAAGGTGACAATTAAGCTTTATTATTTTTCATAAAAAAGCTAGAATCCCCCCTTCGTTCTAACTTAACAATATCAAAAGAGTGTTAATGGCCATAAAAAAGATAAAAAACTTTGCGCATATTCTATGCCTTCTTCTTGGACCTATTTCTTTTTATTTAGTAATCAATCTCTCTTCTTCTTTTGGATTTGACGATAAGCAAAAATTTTTAATAGGTATCCTTGTTTGGACAATGATCTGGTGGACACACGGCTTAATTCCTCTTGGTGTCACCGCTATGCTTTCTTCTTGTCTTGCCGCCATGCTTGGAGTGGGTAGTGTTCCCACTATTTTTTCTTCCTATGCTCATCCTATTATTTTTTTATTTTTAGGTGGTTTTCTTTTGGCCAAGGCCATGGAGGTTCACCGTTTAGACCAACGCCTCGCTCTCTTTTTACTCTCGCGAAAATGGGTAGCAAAAAAGAAAGGCCGATTTTTACAAATGATTTTTTTGGTGACCTTTCTTCTCTCTATGTGGTTTTCCAATACGGCAACGACGGCCATTTTAGTTCCTCTCGTTTTAGGTGTGTTAAAGAAAATCTATGAAGACGATGCCGACGCAGATCCTGAAAAAATTCGAAAGTATCAATCCCTCTTTTTAATTTCCGTTGCCTGCATGGCGGGAATGGGAGGATCGGGTACACCCGTTGGATCTCCTCCTAATATTTTGGCCGTAGGAATGCTCAAAGAGATGGTGGGAATCAATATCTCGTTTACCCACTGGATGATTTACAGCATGCCCATCTTGGTTATTTGTGCGGTGATTTTCTACTTTATGATTTATCGGCAGATGAGAGAATCCTTGCAGAGACCAGTTAATGTGGATTTTATTAAACATGAACTCATTAAATTAGGACCTCTCAAAGGGGAAGAAATTATCACCATTATTGTGGGAATTCTTCTCGTTACATTTTGGATGATTCCTGGATTGTTTGATATTTTTGCTCCAGAGATGACTTCTGTAAGAGAGTTTTTTGATTCAAATTTTCCTGAATCTGTTGTCTCTATTTTCTTTGCAGGCCTTCTTTTTATCAATCCTTTTTCTCCTAAGAGATCGGCCTTAAAAAAAGAGCATCTCTCTCAGCTTGATTGGAATACACTCCTTCTCTTTGGCGGCGGGCTTTCACTGGGGGCCTTGATGTTTGAAACAGGACTTGCTCCTATTATTGGAAATATTATTGCCGATTATTCAAAAGATTTAAGCTATCCCGTTTTTATTACGGTCTTTGTTTTGTTTACCGCCTTTTTCACAGAGTTTTCTTCCAATACGGCCACGGCCAATTTGGTTATTCCTTTTGTGATTTCTGCGGCACAAAAAAGTGGATTAGATCCTCTGCTTCCAACGTTGGCGGTAACGATAACGAGTAACTTTGCTTTTATGCTTCCTATTGCGACACCGCCCAATGCCATTGTTTTTGCTACAGGGAAAGTTCCTCTCTCAGATATGTTTAAAATTGGAGGGGGCATTTCTCTTATTGGATCTTTTTTACTGATTATTTATTTTGCTTTTATTATTCCCTGGGTAACAGGAATTTTTGCATGAAATTAGCACGAGTCTCAATTCATCCAGCAACGATTAAAGAACTTCATAAAAACCATCCTCATATAACTAGTGATCGCTATTCTCTGTGTTTTCCGAAAAACGCTCCTTTGGTTTATTGGTACGATGAAAAAAAAGATAAGAAATATTTTTTTCTTCATGATCCTTTGCACCAAAAAATCAAAGCAAGGCTTTGGAAGGTTACAGTTGAAAAAAGAGCAGAAGATTCTTTTGATTTTATAAAAGAACTCAATGATCGTTTTGAGAGAGTTTTAGAAGAAAAAGGACAATTGTTTAAATCAAGCGAGCGTGAAAATTTTTTTTGGCTCTTTGGTGAAGCAGATGGTTTTCCAGGATTGCGTCTAATTTCCTTTAATGACACTTTTGTTTTTCAAGCAGAATCTTTCTTTTGGAAGCAATTTAAAGATGTTCTTATTAAGAAGCTGCGCTCTATGAGAAACGATGTTCAGTGCGTCTATTGGCAAGAGCGAACCTCATCAGGAGAGAGTGGTAAGTTAGAAAAAATACTAGGTGATGATTTAAAACAGGCGACTATTAACGAATTTGGCGTTAACTACACCGTTTTTTTTGATGATGCTAAAAAAGACTTTGGTCTTTTTACCGATATGGCCTTTGTGCGAAAAGAGATGAAGCAGCGAGGCCTTTTTGAAGGAAGAAATCTCTTAAATCTCTTTGCTCACACGGGAGCTTTTTCTTTTTTTGCTATGAAAAATGGAGCAACCCAAACTCATAGTGTGGATCTTTCACCTACCTGGATGGATGTTTTTTACCAAAATAGAGAGCATAATAAATTAGAAAACTGCACTTATACAGTGGGGAAAGTGGAAGATTATCTTGAAGAAAGTAAAGATACTTTTCAAGTTATCTTGTGTGATCCTCCTCCCGTTTTGACCATCAAAGAAAAAAAAATGTCCGTGATGAATTTTTATCAGCGCTATTTAAATAAAATGATTCATCTCTTAGATAAAGAGAAGGGGACGCTTGTTCTCTTTTGCAATAATCACAGCATCAAGATGAGTGATTTTGAAAAAGAGATAAAAAAAATAAATAATAAGTTGAAAATTAAAGGATACCTTGGACTTGGTGAAGATTGCACGGTAATCTCTTCTTTTAATGAAGGAAATTATATCAAAGGAGTTATTCTTGAAATCTGCTAATCTTGTTTTTTTCTTTTGTTCGCTTTTATTGACAAAAGTGGCCATGGGCTCCGTTTGTACAGAAAATAAAATGCTAGATAAAGTTTATATTTCTCAAATGACAGGTGAAGAGAAAAACTTTTGTGTCATTTATGAAGGTGAATATTTAAGAAGTATTATTCCTGAGGAGACGTTAGAGCGAGAATTGTCAGGCGAAAGAGTGATGGCCGTTGAGAAGTTTTTACGCCTCAGTTCAGTTGTTCCTTCACAAGAAGTTTTTTCTCGTAACCCAGGTTACAGCTACTGTCTTCAAGTAGGTGGACAAGTTCTCAATTACCTCGATGAATATGGCGAGATGGGCGTTTGTCAATTTGCAGATGGAAGTGAAATAGATCAGTGGACTCTTTTTAGAGGATTTGAAATCCATAAAAAATTTACATCAATTCTTCAATAATCAAACAATAAGAAAAATTAAAAACGAAGCTGTCTGTTTCGGTTATAAGTCATGGGAGTTCTCCATGACTTTTCTTCAGAGGAATCCTTAAAAGTATCTTTTGAGAGAAAAACTCTATCTTGCCAGTAGGGCGATTCCAAAAGGGCCCTTTCCTTTTTTTCAACATTTTCTTGATTTGTTTTTTTGATATCACTGACATCGGAAGAGATATTTTCCAGCTCTCTGACCACATCTGAAGAGCGACCTGGTGATGTATCCGTATAAGTTGAAGGCATAGTTAACTTATTCATTCTTGTATTTTACAAAGAAGCAGGGAATGAGGCCAGAAGAGCTTTGTCTTTTAGGCCAACTCTTTGAAATTATTAAGTAATTAAAGACATCGGAAAAGAGAAAATTGACAATACTTTTTGTTTTTTTTATGACTATGAGAGACGATTTATGGGCAATAAAGGAAAAACAATGAAAACAATTGGCATTTTGCTAGCAGGTAGTGGCGTTTTTGATGGGAGTGAAATCAGAGAGGCCGCTTTGGCCCTCATGGCCATTGATAAAATTCTCGATGGGACAAGTTATGACGTTGTTATGATGGCCCCTGCTAAGGAGCAATACCACGTTATTAATCATTTCACGGGCGATATCGACGATAGACCGCGCGATGTCTTATCTGAGTCTGCCCGCATCGCTCGAGGCCTTATAAGACCTTTAAACGAACTTGATGCCACAGATATTGATGCTCTCATCATTCCCGGCGGTTTTGGGGTGGCCAAAAATCTCTGCCAGTTCGCCTTTGATGGAGTGAAAGGATCAGTAGACCCCATTGTCGCCGACTATCTCAAAGAGGCCCACCGCCTCAAACGACCTATTGGTGCTATTTGCATCGCCCCCGTTCTGGTGGCCATGTCCCTGAAACTCAATAATTTGCGCGTGACAGTAGGTGATGACAAAGAAGTAATGAAGGCGCTGGAATCAATTGGAGTTCAGAGCGAAGTAAAAACTGTTACGGAAATATGTTTGGACGAAGAAAATAAAATTGTCTCCACCCCCGCTTATATGTATGGTGACGCCAAATTGCACAAAATTTATGAAGGTATTGAAAAACTCGTGGAAGTTGTTGTGCGTAGCATTCCATAGATAAAAAAACGGGACATCATGACAATTGTGATTAGCGAAGAAATCAAGCAAGCACTTCAAGAAAAAAAAGCTCTCGTAGCACTAGAATCTACTATTATTACTCATGGAATGCCCTATCCGCAAAACATTGAAACAGCAAAAAGCGTAGAGAGCGTTGTAAGAGAAGAAGGCGCTATCCCGGCGACGATTGCTTTGATGGAGGGAAAAGTTTGCGTGGGCCTAGATGATGATGATCTAGAAAAGCTAGCACTGAATTCTCCGGCAAAGGCCTCCTTGAGAGATTTACCTTTCTTGATGGCCAAGAAGCAATACGCAGGAACAACTGTCGCTAGCACTTCTTTTTTGGCCAAAAAGGTGGGAATTGATTTTTTTGCCACGGGAGGAATTGGCGGTGTTCATCGAGGCGCTGCGGAGAGTTTTGATATTTCCAATGATCTTGTGGCACTATCAAAGATTTCTGTGTGTGTGGTTAGTTCTGGTATTAAATCTATTTTAGATATTCCTAAAACGTTAGAGTTATTAGAAACTCTTGGCGTGATGGTAGGGAGCTATCAAAATAAATTTGTTCCCGCTTTTTATAGTTCTGATTCTCCTTATTTATCGCCTTATTCTTTTGAAAGTGTTGACGATGTTGTGAGCGTTTTGCAAAAAAGAAAAGAACTGAATTTAAAAAGTGCCTTGTTGCTCATGAATAGTGTTCCGCGCGAATTTGAAATTCCTTTTGCTGTGATGGAAGAAAAAATTCAAGAGGCCATTAAGGAAAGTAAGCGCCAGGGAATTACAGGTCAAGGAGTGACACCTTATTTGTTAAAGGCCGTCAAAGAAATCACAAAAGGCGAATCTCTTAAAACCAACATCGCCCTTATTAAAAACAATGCAAAGCTGGCGGCCCAACTTACTAAAAATCAAAAGATCATATAAATATCCTTAATTATCCTGAGAATAGTTTGACCATGAACTAAGGCATTCGTAAAGGCCGTAAGGGCCATGTCAGTTTTATGAAAAATAAAGTTTGTTTTCTTTTGAGATCCTACATCATCGATAAGAACTTGAAATTTGGTTATATCGAGCTTATAGCAAAAATAATCGAAGAAGTTATTTAAATCTTTCTATCCGTGAATATTTTTTTCATATATGAATTGTTGAGATAAATAAAGTTAATATTAGGAGATATTACATGAACAATAAATTTTTTTTAATTACAATTTATCTTTTATCCCACCTTTCAATCTACGCAGTAGATTCATACACAATGGTTGAGGCCTATTTAAATAATAATAAACTTGAATTTGAATCAGAAGAGGACTTTAAAGAAGCTATCTCTGTAGGTTTTTTTAAATTGAAAAAGCCTGAAAGTGTTGATCTCGAGGCAGGAAGGAGATTTGCTAAAAGTTTTTCCCAGGACAAAAAATATATTGATGTAGGTGTCTTGAATATAGCAGAAGGCCTTTTGACAAGTAAAGAAAATCAAACAGTTCGCTTTACTTTGGAAAAGTCAAATTGGGCGAAATACTACTCAGAAGAAATTCAAAGAATGGCCCACGCGCTTAATGATATTGGGATAATGGTACTTGGAACTTGTTTTGATAGAATAGGAATTCCTCAAGAAGATTGGGATCGGGCCTCTTCGGGAAGTATAAATAATAATGGATCGCACTTTATGCTTTTTAATTCTTATGATCCAGAAAATGCAAAAGAGGGAGTTCCAGGTGTCGTTGAACACAAAGACTGGAGTTATGTAACGGTTTTAGATACTTTTATGCCAGGACTCGAAGCTTTTATCGACGGTGAGTTTAGACCAATTCGATTAGAAGACGGATATCTTACGATTAACTTTGGAAGGCCTTTGGAGTTATTAACTGAAGATACAAAGTATCCTGTGAAGGCCTCTCTCCATAGAGTCGTGACACAGAAAAAAGATAAACGAACATCTTCAGTCCTTTTTGTAGATCCGAATCTTTCGGGAAAAGTGTGGAAATATTCAAAAAAAGGGGGGTTGCACGCTTCTCAAACAACGGAAGAGTTCTTTAAAAAGTGTAGTGAAGAAATTTATGGCGAAAAACAAGATGAAATATAAGAATATCATTCAGGAAATATTTTTTAATTTCCGCCCATTTTCTATCATATACTATCTGTTAATTTTTACGACTTTACAGACAGAAGCTGATGAAAAGCACTTTTTTATCAAAAAGGCAGAGTGTGTTTTTGATCAAGAAAAAGTAGAAATATCTATAACCCTGGATAAAAATGATAATATCGTAGCGGTGTCTCCTCTTTCAGTGAAAAATGTACGTTGTGCTATTTTGAATTTGAAAGAAACTATAAATAAAAAACGAGTTAATTTAGTCGTTAAGAGAAAAATTAATAAAGGAATTTTTCTTTTACCACCTGATGAAATTAAAACTCTTAGGATGGATTTTTCAGCTGGATCTGAATCAAGATTAGACCGAAGTTTTACTGTAGGCCTTTATGAACATGTGAAATTTGAGTCTCAAGAGGAAAGAGAAGATCTTTTAGCGTTTTATAAATTAGATTGTGAATTGAGAAAAGAAAAAGGTGAAAAATCTTCTTATAATATATTAAATCCGAGGGAGTATTTTCTAGATTCTAAAAATATATTTTACGCCTATGTTGACAGATTTAAAGAATCAGAAGAATCCCTTGCTGCTAATAGAAGAATCCTTGGTTTTACATCATTGAAGAAAATAAAATCGCCTTTTGATGAAAATTATCAACTTTTTTTTCATATTGTTTATACAAATGTCCTTTATCATGGAAAAAATTATTTTTATGATGCTTTTTCAGATATCAGTTTATTAGAATTCCCTGGGGCCCTTTCTGATAATAAGGCCAGGTTTTCAATAATTATAGATCATCAAAATGATTGGTTTTCGCAAGGTTTTATTGATAAACACTTTAGACCTTCTCATATTGATGTATTTGATATTTCTCTATTAACAGAAAAAGATTTATCTCTTTCAAAAAGTAGAAGTGTCGATTTTTATAAAAGTAGCGCTCAAAACTTCCAAGCAAGTGAATATAAAAGAGAAAGAGAAATTCTTTATCAGAGAGACCCAAGGTTTTCATTTCAATCTAATCGTCAACTTTTTCAAGATAAGATATTGAGAGAACTTATAGATCTTTCAAGTGAGGATGTTAAAAAAAAAAGGTTAGGGAAAGTATATTACTTTACTTCGGGGATTCCTGGTGCCGGGAAATCATATGTTTTAGAACTTCTTAAAAAATCTAATTTCTTTCCTGCATTTCCTCAAGGAAGTGAAGATGTTCTTGAGATTGACTGCGATAACATCAAAGACATGATTTATGAAGAGGATCATTCTTGTCGTCAAGCAGTCTTTTCAAAAGGAGATGGCCTGCAAGATGAATCAGTATATCTCATGGACTTATGGAAGATTATCTTAAAAGAAAGAAAAATTGAAACGTTAGATTTATTGACTCAAGGAACTCTTTCATGGGATGGGATTAGTGGTGACTTTTTAAAAATATTAGAAGAAGAACCCGAAGCTAAGATTGTTATTATTAATATCGAATCATCATTTGATCAAGTTGAATATAATGTTATTGAAAGAAAATTAAGAACAGAACGTGCTGTTAGCTTGGAAAAACTAAGAAAGTTAAGTGAATCTATTCATCTTAATCATTTAAATATTCGTAAAAAAGTTCCTCAAGCTTTTTTTATTCAAATAAAAAACAAGGGAACTAGAGTTACTCCGGGAGATGTTTTGATTACATCGATAATGATGGGAGAGAAATTTTTTTCTTTAGAGAAACCAGTGACGCTTAATTTTTCAAACAAGGATGAACTTGATAAAATAAAAGAAGATGTAGCTCGACTCAAAGACAATCTCCTTAATATAGATAGTAAAGTCAAGAAAGATTTGGAAGAAGTTTTTTGATTTTTTAAAAGAATTGAATATGTTGTAATTTTTTTTACAAAAAAGAATAGAGTTGTATTGAAAAGAACCATCTAGTTAAAAATCAAGCAGCTTTTTTCCTGTAAAAGAGTCCTCCCAAAAGGCCAGTTCAAGATGAGAAGAGAGAATATAAGCATCTTCCATTTTCTTTTGCGTCTCTTTGTTGGCCATTTGATAAAGTCTATCGAGAATAGCACCCATGATTTCAATATCTTTAGCAAATTTTTTTGAGCTATAAAGATCAATCCAAGATTGAAAAGGATTGTCTTCTACAGATATCTTTTTTAAATCTTCCGCCAATTTTCCATAGATAATAAAACAAGGAAAAACGGCCGCGGCAATTTCTTCTTTTGTAGAGAGAGCTGCCGTCTTGAGAAGAAAGTTCGTATAGGCAAAATTTCCAGGAGTAATATCTTTTATATCAATTTTTGTCTTGCTGAGGTCTTCACTGAAAACAGATCCCGCAAAACGAAGAACTTCTTGCATCTCTTTAGGATTATCCATCTTGCTTGCCAAAAGCGATAAAACTTTAGAGTAATGATGAAGATAATAGGCGTCTTGCGCTTTATAAAAAGCAAATTTTTTCTTGTCTAGTGACCCTTGCGCCAGTTGCTGATTGAAAGGATGATGGTAAATTTTCTCATACAGAGAGTGAATGGAATTCCAGCTTTTTTTTGAAAATTTTTCGGTGGCCTGATTGCTTAAAGAGAGAAAAAGAAAAAAAGCGAGGATGAAGTTATTCTTCCAAAAATGAGAAACTGGACCTCGGCCTTGTCCAACCTTTTGTTCTTGAGCGTCTTTGATTGCCGAAAAAAGATAATCCTTGGCAAGGCGAACAGATTCCACAAGTGTTTTTCCCATGGCCAAATAAGAAGCGATGGCCGAAGAAAGAGAACATCCCGTTCCATGGGTGTTTTTTGTTTGAATCTTTACTGACGTGAATGTTTCAAATGTTTTGTTTTCGCTTTCAAAAAAAAGGTCAGTGGCCTCCTCGCTCTTAAAATCTCCGCCTTTAAGTAAAATATTTTTTGCCCCTAAAAGAGATATTTTTATGCATGCTTCTTTTATGTCGTTTCTGCTTTTAATGATTGTATTGGTTATTTTTGAGGCCTCGTAGATATTGGGCGTAACAAGTCTCGCCAGAGGAAAAAGATTTTTTATAAGAGAATTGGTTGCACTACTTTTTGTTAGCTCATCCCCGCTGGTGGCCACCATAACAGGATCTAAGACGACAGGGATTGAAGAATAGTCTAAAAGTGTTTCAGCAACTACTTCAATAATTTCTTCATGGCCAAGCATTCCAATTTTAATGGCATCAGCGCCTATATCTTGGAGAATGGATTGGATTTGGGCCTTGACAGAAGTAGCGCTTACAAAATCCACTCGCTGAACGCCTAGCGTATTTTGGGCGGTGATGGCCGTAATGGCCGTTGTGCCATAGAGACCTAGAGAGCTAATAGTTTTAAGGTCGGCCTGAATCCCAGCGCCTGCGCCAGAGTCAGATCCTGCAATGGTGAGAACTTTTTTCATAAAATATCTCTTTTTTTAAAAATGTTTAAAGGGCGGAAACTTTTGGTT
>CALDHR010000196.1 GCA_937898585.1 uncultured Oligoflexia bacterium | reverse complement strand
AAATGAAAAAAATATTGAGACCCTTTACTTTAAAACAACAGACCGGATAAAGTTCTTGCGTATGAATAATTTCATGGCACAGAAAATTGTATCAAATGATGAAGTTCATGCTCGAGTCAAATCCTCTGTTTTGAAGAATTCTTCAGAGAAATTTGTAGAAGAAATTTGTAGTTCTGGATTAAAACCCCACTCCTTTGAGCAAGGTAAAATTCTTTGTGAGAATATTTTTAACACCGTTAATAATAGTCCCGACTTAGGAAAGTTACTACGAGAGTTTGAAGAACTTGATCCTAAGATGTACACGCATAGTTATTTGGTTTGTCTTTTTTCCTGCTCTCTTGTTAAAGAATTTGAATGGCAGTCAAAAATTATCAATGAAACCATTGGAATGGCGGCCTTACTCCATGATATTGGCATGATGAAAGTTCCAGAAGACATTAAGGCCAAGCGACCAGCACAAATGACTCCTGAGGAGAGAGAGCAATATGAACTTCACCCCGAGCATGCCATTGTTATGCTCGGGAGTCATCGAATGGTTCCCCAAGCGGTTAAACAGGTGATTTATCAGCATCATGAAAGTTTAGATGGGCTAGGTTTTCCTGGAAAACTAAGAGGTCATAAAACTCTTACTCTTTCAAAAGTAATGACACTCGTTAATGATTTTGCCAATTATATGACAGACAATGAGTTGACGCCTGTTTTGGCCTTGAAGCAGTTTCTGGCAGACCCTAATGTTGTAAAAAAATATCATTCGGGCATTTTGGAAAACTTTATTAAAATATTCATTTAGATGTTCTCTAACTTCTGTAGTAAAAAATAGAGATCCTTTGAGACAATGTAAGGTGTACTGAGATGAGCTGGTATGACAATCATTTGCTGTGCTTTTTCAATTTTTAATAAATGAATAGATTTAGGGATAATGGAAGATATCTTATAGACAAGAGTCTCACCATTGTTCAAAGTAATTTCGAACTCATAGATAATATTTTGCAAATAGTTAGAAAGCTGTTCTTCAATAGATGGGTTGACTTCATCGATAATAGTATGTGCTTTTTGCGATAAGAGAAGAGATAGATGAGGGAATACTTTTTCGCTAATATCTCTTTGATTCTTATAAATACGCTCATTTTCTATTTTAAGAGAAGTGGCCATCTTTCGATTAGACCCTCGTATTCGATAGAGCTCAAGGCGTTGAATTTCGCTAAAATCAAGAGGGAAAACACGAGGATCTAAAATATCACGCCAATCAATTTGAGTGAGGTTGTTATTAAGTTTTTCTGTTTGAAAAATTCGTGACTCACTGTGGAGAGTGATGAAAGTTGTTTCATCAAGAGAGTTGGTTGCTCCTATAGAGAGATCATCATTGTCAATATCGTTAAAGACCCACTCGATTTTTAAACTTGGATAGCTTAATGAAAAATTCTCTAGATTAAGCTCATTTTTTTGATGAACATATTTTACTTTTATTTCTTGTAGCTTTTCTAAAAGAGAAAAGAGAAGGTTTTTGTTAACAGGGAGTTTTTTTCTATTGGAGAAAAAGTAGTGATTTTGATGTTTATTAATAGAAATAATGCCTGTTTTATTAGTGATGGTAAGAGAGTTGAAATTTAAGAGCTCACTTAAATTCTTAGGGGGACGATGAACAGTGAAAATATCGTCTCTTTGCCTTTCTCCTAGATTTATTTCACGATAAAAAATGGCCAGGAGAATAATAATAATAAAACCGGCCAGAGAGCTGCTCATAAGTAGAAGTCTTTTATTCATTTTTGTACCTTATGAAAACCGTAAATCAATTTGTGCCAAAATAACGGCAGCAAATAAGAAAAAATAAAATCCTATACCACGAATAAAAAGCCACCACCATTTTGACATTTTTAAGGCCGCATAGGTCGTTAGAATAGCGTGGGCCAAAAGAGTAAAGGATAGATAAAAAGTTGTAAGGGATAAATATTCTTTGAATAGAGGTGAATTGACTGGTCCTTGCATGTGCGAAGGAAGATGCATTTTATATTTTTGCATCATTTCCCAAAAAATAGGTTTTTTTAAGAGATGAGAAATAAAAAGGGCGATAGCAAAGACAAGACTCATAAAAGAGCTTTGAAACTTGAAAAAAAAGCTATCTTTTTTTCTTAGAGAGATAAAAGCAAAGATAAGAAGAGTTCCAAGAGAAAATAGAGAGACAAAATCTAATGTTTTAAAATAATAAAAAGTCCAGATGGATTCAATGATGGCCACTACAAGGGCCATAAAGATGGCCTTGTTTGATGAGGAAAAGCTATCGATAATAGCAAAAACAACAAGGGGAATGAGTCCGTATAAAAGGGATGACGTGTTCATAGATTGCCATTTTAACGACTAAGAGGAATTGTGTCATTATAAATCAAAGACCCAGTTCACCTAAATCAAGCTCTCCGTCATCATCGTCATCTTTTTTTGCAGGAGCATCATTTTGCTGCTTGAGATTTTTGGGGATTTCAATGGACTTTAAAAAGTTGCGCAAAACCATCATCTCACCACGACGAAGATAGGTGAATTTTGCATAGATTCGATAAGGGCGAATGTCATCGCTAATAACATTGCTAAAGATTCCATAGTGAGAACAAGAGACTACTTCAGCGCAGAGACTAAAATCACTGGGAACAAGAAATTTAATAATAATGCTCTGTCCAATAATGAACGGTTTTTCAGAGAAAAAGAAAATAGTTTCAATGTTTATGTCATAGAGAAGAAGGTTTCCTTTGGTGATAAGATCTTCTGCAATGGCCGGTCTTTTACCATAAGGCAGTTTCCAAAAATCTTCTTCCTCAAGAGGAGAGTCGGGGCGAGTCTTATTGATCTCTTTGATGCTATTATCGATGATTTCTTTGTTTTCATCTTCACTGAGGAAGAAAAGTTTTTCTGAGAGTAAAATGGAGTAGTTGAAAAAGTTTTTGAGTTCTTGTTGAAACTCTTTAATAGAGCTAGATTTTTTTTCTTCAGGAAGCTCATTGAAAAAAGAGCGAATTTGGTCATTGAGAGTCCAAATCTGTAAATGAATTTTTTTTATAAAAATGGCATCTTTACTATTGAAGTGTATCATTCTTGTAATTTTAGAGGAGTCCTTTGATTTTTCTAGATGGGCAAAGATGGGAAAATTGGTTAGTGTTGCTGAGTCTATTTTGTTAGTGAGGAGAAAAAGTTCATGGGTTTTTGTAAATACTTTTTATTTTTATTTATTATCTTTTGCAATCAAGTAGGAGCGCGAGATCTTTTGACAGTGGCCACCTCTCCCGATAACCCTCCTTTTGAGTTTTATCGAGAAGGAAAACTATCTGGTCTTGAAATTGATTTGGTCCATCTTTTAGCAGAGAAGTTGGATGTAGATTTAAAATTTAGAGAAAATGAGTTCTCTTCTCTTGTGATGGATATTCAAGCAAATAGAGCTGATTTTGCTGTGGCGGCCTTTAATTCTACTGCCGAGGGAAAAAAA
>CALDHR010000195.1 GCA_937898585.1 uncultured Oligoflexia bacterium | reverse complement strand
GAGAAAAAGAATAATAAAGAAAAAAAAAGGGCCAAAGGAAATAGCTAAAAGAGCATAAACAACTTTTTGCTCAGGAGTTTGAAAGTGCAAAAACTCAAACTGCTTCATCAAATAATCGCGCGTCCCATACGTTTGATCCTCAAACCAGCTAAAAAGATTGACGCTGTATTTGTAAGTAAGCAAAAAGGCCATAAGGCCGATGACACCAATAAGCCCCTTTTGTCCCATTAAGAGAGTAATTTGCTCCATAATCTACCTTCTCTCCTCTAATCTGACCTCTAACCTGGATTGGTAAAAATTCCGCGTGGAATTTTGTAACCTTTCCTCTCTAATGTTTCGACAAACTTAGGGATAAAACCAGTGGCCATATATTTGCCTACGATTTTCCCCTGTTTATTAATCCCTTCTTGCTTGTAGATAAAAATATCCTGCAAGGTGATAATCTCCCCTTGCATCCCCCCAAGTTCTGTAATGTAGGTAATACGGCGCGATCCATCATCAAGACGCGACTGCTGCACCACCATATGAACGGCCGAAGCAATCATTTCCCGAATGGCCCGTTGAGTAAGTCCTGCTCCCGCATACTGAACTAAAGTCTCTAAGCGCCCCATACAATCGCGCGGCGTATTGGAATGCACTGTGGTCAAACAACCATCATGCCCCGTATTCATGGCCTGAAGCATATCGAGCGTCTCTCCTCCTCGGCACTCTCCCACCACAATGCGATCGGGCCTCATCCTCAAACACTGTTTTACCAGCAAGCGAATATCCACGGCCCCTTCTCCCTCTAGTGAAGCAGGTTTTGTCTCGAGGCGAACGACATGCTCTTGAGGGAGCTGCAACTCGGCAGAGTCTTCACAGGTGACAATTCTTTCGTTAGAGGGAATAAATCCTCCCAGCACATTAATCAGAGTTGTCTTTCCTGAACCCGTCCCTCCACTCACCACAATATTTTTATGGGCCTCTACAGAAATACGCAAGAAATCGGCCATCTCCATGGTCATAGAACCAAAATTTACTAAATCTTTGTGCGTCAGACGCTTATCGGGAAATTTTCTAATGGTGATGGTTCCACCATTAAGAGCACAAGGAGGAATAATAGCGTGAACGCGCGACCCATCGGGAAGGCGTGCATCCACATAGGGAACCTTCTCATCAATACGACGACCAATAGGCGCCACAATGCGCTCAATGACATTCATCACCTGGCGATCATCAGTAAAAATAATTTCAGAGAGTTTGATTTTTCCATTCTGCTCGTACCAAATCCGATGAGGTCCCACTACCATGATCTCAGAGATACTTTTATCGGAAAGAAGATCCTCTAAAGGACCAAGACCAAGGGCCTCGTCGAGAATCTCTTTTACCATTTGATTCATCTGCTCACGGCCACCAATAACACCTCTGGTATCTTCTTTATTGAGAAGATCCACGACAATTTTTTTCGTCTGCTCGCGCAAAATAAGCTTGGCCTTAGGATCTTTTCCATCGGCGGCATTTTTCATATCCATCTCTTCAACTAGACCGCGATGAATACGCCTTTTGACTTCAATCCAAGGACTTTTTCCTAAATCTTTTGGATCTGCACTACCACCACTGGCCCCTCCCGCACCTCCACTGCTACTTTTTTTTGCCTGAACCACAGGTGCACGGTTGAGAGCAGCAAGAGTCTTTAAGACATTGCGCTGATTCATTTTGCGCACAGTCTCTATGATGCTCTGTGCATAAGCAGAGGACTTCGCTAAAACCATAACAGGACGACTTTTGCTCAAAGCGGCCGTGCAATTTTGATCATCCTTAGGCAAAATAGAAAAAACGGGTTTTTGCATCTGTTGCCCCACAATTTCAGGAGTAACAGGATGGCCTTTTACATATTGAGTGAGAACTATTTGAATGGCCTCTTTAGGCACCATTTGCGTCAAAAGTTCACTTTGAAGTCTTTTCGTTTGATTGACGGCCAAAAGATCAGGTGTTGTGAGCAAAAAAACCAACGTTGCGTATTCAATTCCCTTAAAGGCCAAAGGAGTCATGTCATTGCCCGCATCAATAATAGTGAGAGGAAAAATATTGGTGACGGCCTTGAGAAATTTTCCCAGCGCCTCAGGATCAATTTGCTCTGCTGCCACAGGATCATTGGGAATACCAATGGTGGATACTTTCAGCGGGTCTGTAGTTAAAAAAGGCATAATACTGCGCGGATCAAAGGCCCCTGAAAATTCAGCGACATCTTTAAGGGTTTTTTTGGGTTTAAGCCCTGTAATAAAACTCTGATCTCCTCCGGCCTTACCGTCAAAATCAAGTAGTAAAACGTTAAGACGCATCTCTTGTGCAAAAGCGTAAGCGAGGTTGGCGGCAAAAACAGATTTCCCCACTCCTCCTTTTCCTCCGGCCACCGCAATAATATATCCGGCCATCTTATAACTCCTTAAACAAACTTATCTCTTGCGCTGGCGAAACTTTCGCCGAATTTCTTTTGTGGAAGCGCTAGCAGATTCTACAATTTCAGGTGTAATAAACACCACAAACTGACTCTTATTTAAAGTATAGGCCTTAGAGCGAACAAAAGAAAAAAAGGCAAAACCCGTTTCTGCATCAACAGTATCACTTCCACCTGTCGGATCGCGATCATAGTCTGTTTGACTTTCATTAAACGTAATCCCTCCCACCACAGCAGATTCTTTTGATTTGACGACTATTCTCGTTTGCACTTTGTTGTCGGTGGAGCCATTGGAACCTTTTTGAATTTTCACAGAAAAGCCAATAGAGAGTTGAATGGCCTCTTCTCCCATAATTTGCGGCTGCACTTCCAAATTAAAACCTGTATCGAGGCTAAGTGAACGCTGAAATTCATTGGTTCCTACAGTGAAAGGGGTGCTACTAGACTTTGAAATATTGGCCTTCACTTTATCTTCTGTCAGGATCATCCCCGACTCTACAATACGCGCATAACCGGCCGACTTGATAGAGGCCAGACGCGGGATTAAATTGCTAATGGTTCCTGAAAATGTCCCATCAGATTTTGACGTCACCCCATCTGTAGTAGTCTTCCCAAAACTAATAGTTCCTCCTCCTGAAGTCAGGGCCGGCGTCCATTTCATCCCAAAGCGGCGGATATAATCTTTAGAGAGTTCTACAAATTGGGCCATGATTTTAATCATTTTTGCCTGAGGAGGAGGCGGCTCTTTTTCTGGATTAACGGTAATAAAGTTTTGAATAATGGCCTTACGACTTGTCGATTCTATCCGTGAGGCCTGACCCGCTAGCGGTTGCAGATTATACTGCGGAATAAATCCTTCCGCAAAACGAAGGGCCAACTCACGCTGATCCTCAGAAGGGACAACCCCTTCTAACCAAAAAGTGCCATTTACGACGCGGACAGTGATATTGGGCAAATTATTGCGCTGAATTTCTTCTTGCATATTTTGCGCCACCACTCTCTTTGTTTGATTGGAAATTTCATAAAGGCGAATGACATCGGGGTAGCGCTCTAAGATGACAAAAACTTTTCCAATATCATCGGGGACGACAATTTCTCCTCCCACATAGACTTTTCCGCCCTTAATACCAATTTCCAGACCTTCCACATCACCAATGAATTCTTTGAGCTCCGAGACCACCTGCGACTGCCCATTAGTGGTAATATTCACCCGATATTTGCGCCGAATATTACCGAGGGTATCGCGAACAGTGACAGATGTTTGGCCGGCCCTCTGTCCCTTTAAAACAATCTCTCTTTTTTGGGGAACTACTTGATAGTTGAGAAGAGCATTATTTCCCACACTGAGAAGAGTATGCATGGCAAAATCGACGGTGAGAATTTTATCAATTCCCATCACCACTTCAACTTCTTCCTGTTTTAAATTATCTCCAGAATCTCCTGCATAAATAACAAGGGACAAAAGAAAAGTTAAAAGAGAAAAAAAACTTCTCACTAGTTTCCTCCTGCTCCCCGAACAGCGTTAAAAAAACTTTCAACTTCTTGGCGCTCTTCACTGAGAAGATCATAAATTGTTGTAGTGGAAATGCTCTTCGTTGACTTGTCGTCATTATTTCTCAAGGAGAGGTAAATTCTTGCTCCTCGCTGCAAAATAAAAATGAGCTTTTGTACCTGAAAAGGATCAACTTCAAGAGCAACGGTGTTGTACTGTGTATAACTATTGAGTTTCACTTGCCGATCGCCATCTGTTCCCTTCATGGTAACAAGGGGGATGTTATTGGCAATACTTAAACCTGTTGAAATAATGAGAACATCTTGCAAAATTGTTTTTACTTTTAGTAAGTCTGGTCGCCCCCCGGCATAATCAACGGCAGCGAGCACATCGACGCGGTCTCCTGGACGAATGAGTTTGCTGACACCTTGTTCATCATTGACGTTAATAGCAAAGGCCCTTTTTCCCATACTCACTTGACGAGAAAGACCCATACTGGCGCCGGGATAGGTTAAGCGCGAGACAGTGACTTGCTCTCCTTTTCTGATGGGAACGGCAGCATAGACACCTTGAAGCTTCTCCTTACTTCCAATGGCACCTGGAGCGATGAAGGCCATGGGAACGTTTTTCATTTCCACTTTGGTTTCATCGAGAAGTTCCAGCTCATCGATGTCTTGTTTGGCCACGGCAATGGAGCGCTCTTTTCCATATTTTTCAATGTAGAGACCTTCCTGACCTTCTAGGTAGGAATAAATCATAAACATGGCAATTCCAGCGACAATCAAACTTAAGGTAAAGGCACGACTATTCATAAGTTTATTCACCCATAAAATAATTTTTCTTTTTTATTATTTTAGCGCTGATTAAAGAGAGATGCTCTCGGTGGAAAGAATGGCCATGATATTTTTAGAGTAAAATAGTTTCTTCAACTTTGCTCTGCTTGACTTAAACGCATATTATCGGCACAATATAAAACATACTAAAAACCAATATTGAGCGTACAATATGCCGACAAATTTTATTCCTATCTATACAATCAACACGGCCATTGCTAAATATCTTATGAGAATTGAAGCGGCCAAAGAGAAAGTCAGCATGCTGCCTGTCAATCCTACAGTGCTCGCATCTTTGCGTGAAACTGCAAAACTCTATACAACTCATTATTCTACCATGATAGAAGGCAATCAATTAAAACCTAAAGAGATAGAAGAAGTTATTCAACTTAATGAACATTTTCCCGGTAGAAAAAGAGATGAACATGAAGTCAAAGGTTATTACGCCGCTTTGGCCCAACTTGAGCAATACGCAGCTCAAGGCATTTCAATCACCGAAAAAATAATCCAAACACTACACGATCTTGTGGTGAGTGATGGTAGAACACGTATTAAACCTACCTTTTATCGTGATGGGCAAAATGTTATCAAAGATAGCAGCGCAGGTACAATTGTCTACATGCCACCAGAGTCAAAAGATGTTTCGCCTCTTATGCGTAATCTTGTCTCTTGGATCAAAGAAAACAAAGAACTCCCATGCCCTATTCTTGCTGGCATTGCCCATTATCAATTTGCAACAATTCATCCTTATTACGATGGCAATGGAAGAACTGCACGGTTACTAACAACCTTAATTTTACATCTTGGCGGCTATGATTTGAAAGGTCTGTATTCTCTTGAAGAGTACTATGCTAAAAATCTGTTTGCCTATTATCGAGCAATTAGCGTTGGACCTTCTCATAATTATTATTTGGGACGCGCTGAAAGCGATATCACTGGTTGGATTGAATATTTCACAGAAGGTATGGCCTTTGCCTTTGAAAAAGTTGTAGGCCAAATGATGGCCAATAACGAGAAAGGTGAAAAAGACCATTCGCAACTCATGCGTAAATTAGACCCCAAACAACGAAAATCGCTAGAGTTGTTTAGGGAATACGATGTCGTCACCAGTAAGCAAATTGGTGATTTATTTGGTTTTAAACCGCGAACGAATGCGGCCCTTTGTAAAAAATGGGTTGAAAGTGGGTTCTTAAAAATTGCAGATCAGGCCCTTAAATCAAGAAAGTATAGTTTGGCCAAAAAATATAAAGAATTATTAACGAATTAAAATCAGCATTAATAATTAGTACAAGAAGAAGCGGCCGCTGAAGCGCGATAATAGAGATTTCCATTCGACTTAACAAAGTTTCCTGTGCAAGGCCCATAGGCCGTTTTGATGCGAATAAACTGTGTTGGTTTGTTTTCTTTAACACCAGGACTGCATTTTTCATCGCGCACTTCGGAGGAAAGAGAGACGAGTTTTTGACAAGAAGCGATGGGTTTTTCATTTTCAGCATCTTGCCCCCATAAAAAAGCAAAGAGGCCCATGCCTTGAATACTTCCATTCACCATTAAAATTTCTTTAATATATTTTTGAGGATAATAGGAATCGTTGAGAATATCTTGATAGAGGTAGGCCCGCGTAATTTTTTGTTGATTGATGGAGTTATTGATAGCATTGGCCACCGTCACAATAAGAGCGAAAAAAATCAGCATAAAAGGAGCGAAGATGACAAATTCAATAATAGACTGCCCTTCATTATTCTTTTTTTTGCATTTTTTTAAAAACCTTCTCACTCTCTTCATTAGCATCCATTATCAAACAATGTGTGGTGACCATTTTGTAAATTGCGACACTGCTCATAGCGAACTTTATCAGCAATAATTTCGCAAATCCTCTCCAGGCAACTTCTTCGCGTGGGTTCCTTCCCCAAAAAAGATTCTGACAAATAATTTACTTCTTTATCGCCACCAATGAGTTTTATTAAAGATAAACTTTTGCTAAAAATGCTCACGGCACCCGTAAAAAACTTCTCATAGCGATCTGCTCCTTCTTGAGGAGAGCGGATGACAAACTCTAAATTATCAATATTAAAGTTTGATAGCTTGTAACTGTTAAAGACAGAGCGCGCTTCTTCTTCGGCCGCTTGATAAGCGCTACCTCCTGAATTGTCATGCGTCAGGTAAGTTCGAGAGGCCATAAAAGTGGCGTAGTGAACAACGTAGCCGGCCGTCATATTAAAGGCCAATTGAATAAAAAGAAAAAAAAGACCTAACACAAATCCGAGAGTCATAATAAACTCAATAAGAGTCTGTCCACTCTCACTTTTCCTCTTTTTCTCGCTAATTTGAATCGGGATATTTAAGTGTGATATAAAAATGAGTTATCCCCTTTCTTTCATTAATTAAACTGGAATGAGGCGACTGATACCTTGATTCAAAGTTAAAGTCTTGTGGATCAAGTCCTGCTCCTGCATGAACATAATTATATTCTAGCGAATTTTTCAGAAGATCAAAGACATAACTCTCTTCTCCAAGAATGTTGCGAAAAGCATCACTGCGAAAAACCGTTAACGCAAAAATGACAATAACGGCCATGAGCATAATATATTCTACGGCCGTCTGCCCTTCTTCATGTTGCTTTAGAAAAGAAGAGAAGGCAGAAATATTTTTTTCATCAACCATATAAACCAACCTAAAAATAAAATGGGGATAAAAGGTGTTTTGTGATTTTTCATAGAAGAAAGGTCTGGTATTAAGCGATAAAAAAGAGATTTCACCGCTTCTTTCAAAAGAGCATGATAACGCATGAGAAGAAGCGAGGCCGCAATGATACTGGTGGTCCCCGTTAAAATAATGAGAAAATCACTTTGATCTTCAACGGGAAAAAGCCATAAAAAACTCGAGGTATATTTCACATCACCGGCGCCCATCCATCCTTTAAAATATAAAACAAATGTCACTGCAAAAAAATAAAAAGGAAGTTTAAAGTGCTGCCAAGAAAGATCTCTCTCTCCTAGAATAACCATTAAAGCGAGATAGAAAAGGTGAATGAGAACCCACCAATTAGAGACGATTCGTCGTGAGAAATCCACATAGCTGGTATAGAGCAGCTCTAAAAACAGAACAACGTGAAATAAATAAAAAAAACTTATCATTAGTTTTCATACCCGTTGATATAACCGGCCCAAAAACAGTTATCTTTGCAAACGCCAACACTGAGGTAAACAGAAAGAACGCGTGCAAAATCACCAAAAGAGTCGGATAAAAAAAGACCAAACATCGATGCTGATTTTAAGGCCACAACGGCCATAATGCTGAGTAAAATGAGATATTCTAATGTCGCTTGCCCTTGATTTTTCATTTCCTTCTATCTTACAAGGAAGAAGAAAAACTGCAATCAAGGGGCAATGCCGTACACTATACAAGACGAGATACGAGTAAATTACTGAATAGAGTTGAAGTCCTGCTCAATTTTACTTGAAGCATTGTTAAACACAGAGTCCGTCAGCTCGTTCAAACGCTCTGTGGCCACTTTTCTAAACTTCAAAACAATTAAGGCCACAACGGCCACCAGCAAGATATACTCAGTGGAAGTCTGAGCTTCCTCGCTGACAAAAAACTGGATGATCTTCTTTTTCACGTTCATCTTAAACCCCCAAAAAACTTTTAAACACTTTTCCATTTTAACAAGGGGTTGAATAATCCACAAACAAAGTCGGTTATTCATTTTTTCTTCAATTATATCAATTACTTATAAATAAAATAACTTTTATTTAATTTTTGCCTCTTGGTTTTTTTCGCCATTCTTTGCAGGCAACCTTCTTTTTATAGACCATTTTACAAAATTCAGTTAAGTTCCTCTCGCCTCTTGAAGATCAAGTCTTCGCCCTTACAAGTAATGTGACGGGAGCGGACCCTGGGTAGGGTGAGTCAGGCCCAACTGCGTGAGTGGGAGACCAAAACTATCTACTTTTGCACCCACCTAAATGGTGGAGGGCGAGAAGCTCTGTCTTCTTCAAGGGGCATCATCAATAAATTTCTTTGTCTTTTGGCAACCTTCCCTTAAAATACAAGAATGAAAGATTATACTCTCCCCTCTTCTCCGCGCACACCCAATCCCTCTCATATGCCTCCTACTGGTGAAGAAACTCACTGGATAGAGAACTTGGCCCTTGATGAGCTGAATATGGATACAACGGGCATTGTTCACTTTAGTGAATATTTTGATCCCTCTCTCTTCTTGGAAGAATCTTCTATTAAGCTTATGGATGACTTAAAAGAGAAGTTTGAATTTTTCATTACAAAATTTAATCTTTTTAGAAGTAATGGAAGTGATCAAAGCGGCAATATCCGCCTCTTTAAAATCTCCAACACCGTCAACGATTTCATGCTCTTTCGCCACTCTCTCAAACTCATCGTGACACGCAAAAGTAGTGATAGTATTCATATCGGCATCTTATCTAATGGTCGAACTTCTCTCTACGCCAATGATGCACCTGAGGCCATTCGCGATTTTTTTCATGAAATAAAAGCACACGTAGGACCTTTTAATGAAGTGAGCTTTCGCTATAATGGCGAGGTTATCAACGTTGCTTCCCTGGTTCGCTATTATTTAACTGAATTTATCCGCCAGTCAGCAAAGTAATAAAAAATGAAGAAAACAGTTTTATTCCTCTCCCTTCTCTTTTTCTCTTTTTTGAATATTCTTGCTTCTGATGACCCCAGTAAAATCTTAACTTCTCATCAAAAAAAAGAACTCTTGGAACGAGGAACAATTACAACCGCTGAAGGGTTTTGGCATGTCAAAGTCATGCCTGGAAAAAAATTTATTAAAAAAGATTTCAACAATATCCTTGAAATGGCCAAATCATTTTTACATTTTTCAAAAAAAAACCTTCACTTTAACTTTTATTTTAGAGATTTTTTTACCAAAAATTTTTGGAAAAAAGTTGTTCATTTCCCTCGCAAGATCCCAAAACGCGCCAAAAAAATCAACTCGCAAGAAGGTTTTGGACAACTTCCTAGTGATTTTAGAAAAATGCGCAAACGCCAGCAAAGTGTTCGCAAAGGTGAGTTTGGTTACAAGGCCAACTATATTGCAGGAATTATGAACTTTGGCCTAACTTCCTCTAAAAGAATCTTTCATTCTACTATTGTTATTCCCACTGAATCCATCACCCTCTCTACCATTATTCCTGCCGCTTACATAACGGCCATGGGGATCAGGGGATCTGTCTTTACTGTTGCACAAACAGGAAAAAATGCTTTTTTACTCACGGCCCCTCCCTCTGCTGCACTAACCACCGCAACCATTGGCGCTGCATACTACACAGCTGCTATTAGCTGGAATTACCTGATGTACTTTACATTAAGAGGAGAGAGTCTTCCTCGCAACTCAAATATTATTGTCGAATTTGTCCCAAACCAAGATTAAATAAAGCGAAGCCCTGAACTTAGCTCTCCACTCTTTGCCTTGTCTCCCTGGCCACCTAGACGCGCTCGCGTCAACTCAAGAGATTCTTCAATGGTGGGAAGATGAACTTTAAAGAGAGTCTCTAAATTATTAATATACATTTTGTAAAAACGAACACCATCGGGAGGAAGATCTGCAAAGTCTGCTCCTTTTTGCTCGGGAAAATACCAAACACCTTTATTAATACTGGCATCGCTTTTACCAAAAACCCGGCAATATAATTTTGCAAACTCATGAAAAGTCATCACATCTTTAGAGCTAAGATGGATAAGGCGATTAGAAATATTTTGTTCTATGGCCATTTTAAAGACCTGACAAAGATATAAAACATCGAGAAAACCTACCG
>CALDHR010000194.1 GCA_937898585.1 uncultured Oligoflexia bacterium | reverse complement strand
CCAAAGGCCATCCCGATAAAGGCCATTCCTTTTGATCTATTTTTTTCTTCTGTTCCATCGGCCGCAACTGCACTAGCAACAGAAATATTACCCGACATAAGCCCACCGATAAGACGGGAAAAAATTAGTAAGGTGAAGCTTCCTGAAAAAAACCAAAGAATATAACTTAAAAGAAGTCCTGCTAAAGATATAAGTAAAACAGGGCGTCTCCCATAGCGATCAGAGATACTCCCCCAAAAAGGGGCCGCGAGAAATTGCAAAAAAGAATAAAGAGCACCGAGAATCCCACCAAAAAGGACAATGGTCTGAGCATTGAGAACAGGAGTCGATGATAAAGATGAAGAAGAAAAAAAGGAAATCATATCAAAAATGAGCTGGATAAAAAAATTGCCTCCATCTAATTGAACATAGTGAGACGCAAGACTAGGAAACAAGGGAAAGATAATGGAAAAGCCCATCAGATCCAAAAAAAGTGTAAAGAAAACAATTTTTAAACTCTCCTTGGCCTCTTTACTTAAAGGGGGAACTTCTTGCTCTACTTTTTGCGTCATAACAATCCTTTGATGCTCTTCATTTAATATTTTTACCGTCAATGTATTACTCAGATGATCTTTTAAATCACGCGCCAGAGACTTAACCCAAAAGTCTTTGCTGTTCAGTGAGGGAATAAAAAGTAATTCTCCGCCCCTCTCAGCGAGTTCATTTTTTAATTCATGGCCAAGCTCATCAATCGTCTCAAGGCAATCGACTGCAAAGCTAGGAGAAAAAATGGCCAGCTTCTTTTCTCCTCTCTCAATGCAAGATAGCCCCATCTCTTCCGTATAAGGTGTTAGCCACTCTTCACTTCCAAAGCGAGATTGAAAACAGTAGCTCATGGGCACTTCTACTCCCTGATGAAGAAGTTCTTCTTTGATGAGATAAAAAGTTTCCAGGCATTGGCGAAAGTAAGCATCATTTTTTTGGATCACACGCCTTTTGGGAATTCCATGAAAAGAAATAAGAAGGCGCTCGGTGGAATCTATTCCTCCCTCTCTCTCTTCTAGCACCTCTTTAATCTGCCTGGCCGAACTTTCAATAAAAGAAGGCCAACTATAAAAATGCGCAATAAACTCAAAAGAAGGAATGAGAACTCTTTGATGAAGTTCTTTACTGACAGCATCTACCACTGAGGCCGTTGTACTTTCCGAATACTGAGGGAACAAGGGAAGAATAAGCCAAGAAGTTTCATTAAAAGACGAAAGATCTTCTCTCCAATTGTCTTCCTGCTTGTCGATAAGAGGACCTAGCTTTTTCTCCCCCAGCAAATAAACGACTTCAATATTAGCATGATCTTTCATTTCTTCTTGCAGATGTCGCGCCATTTCTTCTGTAAGACGGATAAGAGGAAAGCTTCCTCCATCCCAAATTCTTTTATACAGGGCCGCCGAACGGGCCGGCCGGAAAGGTAAAACAAAAAAGTTGAGGATGATCCACCAGAAAAAGCGAGGAAGATCTACCACACGAGGGTCTCCTAAGAATTCTTTAAGAAAAAGACGAACATCTTTAGTGGAGGGAGATTTTGGTGATCCCAATTGGGCCAACACAATAGTTTTTTTTTTCATTCCCCCCCTATATCACCAACATTTCCAGAAGAAAACTTGCTCTCGCCATCCGCCTCTGATAAACCCTCAATGCTTTCAATCTATTGGCCATAGGGGTAATTAAACATGTCAATGAACCATCAAGAAATCCAAGAGAAGTGGCAACGTTTTTGGGAAGAAAATCAAACTTTTAAGGCAGAAGGCCCTTCTTCCAAAAAACCAAAATATTATGTCCTAGATATGTTCCCCTACCCTTCTGGGGCAGGACTACATGTTGGCCATCCTTTGGGTTATATCGCTTCCGATATTATGGCCCGCTACAAGCGCCTTCAGGGGTATAATGTCTTACACCCTATGGGCTTTGATTCTTTTGGGCTGCCTGCCGAGCAATACGCAATTCAGACGGGGCAACATCCTAAAATCACAACTGAAGTTAATGCTGACACCTACCGCAAACAACTAAAAAAAATAGGTCTCTCGTTTGATTGGTCTAGAGAATTTAAAACATCAGACCCTTCTTATTACCGCTGGACTCAGTGGATTTTTCTACAACTCTTTAATCTCTATTACGATGTAGAATTAAAAAAAGCGTCTCCCATCAGTCATCTGCAAAAGCACTTTGCTCTTTATGGATCAAAAGACAATCATGCTTTTAATGGCCATGAGCTCTCCTTTACTCCTCATGAGTGGAAGCAATATTCTTCTAAACAACAAGAAGATATCCTCCAAAAAGTTCGCCTCGTTTATCAAGATTACCAAACCGTCAACTGGTGCGAGGCCCTTGGAACCGTTCTGGCTAATGATGAAGTTAAAGAAGGGCTCTCAGTTCGCGGCAATCACAGCGTTGTCCAAAAAAAGATGATGCAGTGGAATTTGCGCATTACGGCCTATGCCGAGCGCTTGCTTCATTACCCTAGTGATATCCATTGGCCCAAGGCCTTAATGGAAATGCAGCAAAATTGGATTGGACGCTCGCAAGGACTAGAACTTACTTTTTCCACCGAGCTTAAAGAAAACCTCGATGTTTTTACCACCCGTCCTGAAACTCTTTATGGTGTTACCTTCATGGTAGTCGCCCCTGAACACCCCCTTGTTCAAAGAGTTAAGGGAAATAAAGAGTTACAAGAGTTTCTCCAGTATGTAGGTCGCCGCAGTGAGCGAGAGCGCTTGAGCGAAAAAAACTACAAAGGAGTCTTTCTTGGTTTTCACGCCACTCACCCCCTCACAAAAAAGAAAATTCCCATCTACACCAGTGAATACGTTCTCATGAACTATGGAACAGGTGCTGTGATGGCCGTTCCTGGACATGATGAAAGAGATAAGGCCTTTGCTGAGGAACATCAACTTCCCATTATCTCTGTTATTGATGAAAAAACACAATCTCTCATAAACTCTGAAAATCTTAATGGACTCTCTATTGAAGAGGCCACGAAAGAAATTATTAAATTGGCAGAAGAAGAAGAAGGATTTGGAAAATCTTCCATCCAGTATAAGTTGCGTGATGCATCTTTTTCCCGCCAGCGCTACTGGGGAGAACCTATTCCTGTTTATTTTAAAGAAGGAATTCCAACACTTATTGAGGAAAAAGATCTTCCTCTCGAGCTTCCCGATGTAGATGAATATTTGCCTACAAGTGATGGCCGTCCTCCTTTGGCCCGAGCAAAAAACTTTCATTATAAAAATCATCCGCTCGAAGTAAGCACGATGCCGGGCTATGCAGGGTCAAGTAGCTACTTTTTGCGCTTTATGGATCCACACAATCAAGATGCTTTTCTCTCTTTAGAGGCCATGCGCTATTGGCAAGAAGTTGATCTCTATGTGGGAGGAAGTGAGCATGCTACAGGCCATCTTCTCTATTCGCGCTTTTGGAATATGGTACTCTTTGATTTAGGGATAGTGGAAAAAGAAAATCCTTTTAAAAAAATTGTCAATCAAGGCATGATCTTAGGAAAATCTTCTCTTCTCTATCGCACAAAAGAAGGCAAAACTTTTGTGACAGCAGAGAAAAAAGATGAATTTGATACAGTTCCTCTTCATGTGGATATTTCCCTTGTTGATCCTGTTACCCACAAGCTTGATATTGAGAATTTTAAAAAATGGAGAAGTGAATATGCTTCTTATGATTTTATCCTCAATGAGAATAAAGATTATATCTGCGGTCAAATTGTAGAGAAGATGTCTAAGTCTTTTTATAATATTGTCTCCCCTGATACCATCGTTCAAGAATATGGGGCCGATACTCTGCGCCTCTTTGAAATGTTTTTAGGACCTATTGATGCCAGTAAGCCTTGGAATCAAGGAAGCATCGAAGGCCCTTATCGTTTTATCCAACGAGTCCAGCGTCTTTTTCTAGATGATAAAGGAAATCTTATTGTCACAAAGGAAGTCGCAACAGTTGAAGAAAAAAAGATTCTCCACAAAACATTGAAAAAAATTGCTCATGATATTGAAAAATTCTCTTTTAACACTGCCGTTGGCCAGTTGATGATTTTTGTCAACGAAATGTACAAACTCTCTTGCCATAAAGAAGAAATTCTTAAACCTTTTTTACTCTGTCTTTCAAGCTTTGCTCCTCATTTGTGTGAAGAGCTCTTGGAGAAACTCGGTGAAAAGGATCTTCGCTTTATGAGCTATCCTGCTTGGGATGAAGAGCTTACCCAGGAGAATACTTTCGAGCTCCCCGTTTCTTTTAACGGTAAAAGACGCTTTAGCATGGAAGTTCCTTTGAATATCACTCAAGACGAGGTGATGAATTTATTGCAGAAAGATGATCGTTTCACTCATCAAATAACGGGCAAAACCATAAAAAAAATCATCTTTGTCCCGCAAAAGATTCTCAATATCGTTATTTCTTAATGAGCTCTATAATGAAAAAGTGAAAAATTTTATTCTTCTTTTCTTATTCTCTTTTCCCTGTAACGCTAAAATGCCTCTTGCGGAAAAGGTTGCTACCTTTCTTGTTCAAAATAAAGAAGAGAGAATTCACTTTTTTACCAACCCCAAAAAGAACTCTCGCAATTTAACTCTCATTGTGATTAGCGACTCTTCTGACACAAAAATGACAGGGGCCAGATCTGTTTTTTTTCATCCTATTGTCCAAATGCTTTATTACTTTGATTTTCCACTGCTTATTGCCTCTCCTCCCCAAACAGGACTCACCTCCTCTTTTGATAATCCTACAAAAATAAATCGCTTTTTTGAGTCTTTAGAAAAAGAGGCCCAAACAGAAAATATCACCTACCTTCTCTTTAGCGAAGCGGCCCTTCTTTTTTATCCGTACCAGCAACAATATCCCTCTATTGGAAAAAGTGGAAAAATACTCAAAAGTACAATCTTTGTTCAGGCCCCTTTACATCAAATTATGCTGCAAGGGCCTCTTGGAAAAGAAGGGCATTATCTCAAAAGTACCTTTTTTATCCAAAGTGAAAAAGAGACAACTCACGAAGAAAAAATTTTTTACCACTACGCTCTTGAATATGGTGCAACGGTATTCCAAGAAAAAAAAATCATGACTTATAGAAATGATTATTACAAACAGTATGAGATCCTCAAAAATTATCTTCTTCATATCAGCAAAGAAGTTCAACTCTCTTATAAGGAAAAAATATTCTGGGAAAGAATCGATAGAAATTTATCAAAAGAAAATAATAAAAACTTATTAAAAAAAGATCTCTTGCTCATAAAAGAAGAAATTCATCGATTTTATGAGACACTTTCTCAGGAAATTAATCCTCATGTGCAAGAAAAAGAAAAAAGGTTAAATCTTATATCCCATTATTTAAAGAAGCTCCTTTAAATACGTCTGTCTCTTTTGATAATTAATATTGTGAATCCCCAAATTAAAGGCCTTGCGCATTCCAATAAAGACGGCCATTTTCTTGGCCCTGGTAAGACCTGTATAGATTAAATTGCGAAAAAGCATGCGGAAATGCTGAGTCATCACGGGAATAATCACTACATCAAATTCACTTCCTTGAGACTTATGAATAGTGATGGCGTAAGAAAGATCCAGTTCAATAAGAGACTCTCGACTATAGACAACTATTTTTTTATCAAAGGTTGTCCCAAACTCCACCACTGTACTCCACTCATCGTCTCCCTCCATGGCCCTAATTTTTCCAATATCGCCATTAAAGACGCCTAAATCGTAATTATTCCTTTTTTGAATAACCCGATCACCCACACGAAGTATTTTGTCCCCTAAAATTACTTGCCTCTTGTGAGTAGCTTCCGGATTAACAAGATCTTGAATCATTTTATTCATAGCATGTGTGCCAAGAGCACCTTTGGTCATAGGAGAAAGGATCTGAATTTCAACATCTTTTCCTACATACTGCTTAATGCTATCGGTATAAATTTTCTTCACCATTTCACAGGCCGTCATCCCAAAATGCAGTGTCGACCAAGGATGAACTTTCCGCAAAATACTTTTTAACTCTTCAACATCACCCTCACCTTGCACCACTCGAGTTAAATCAGCATGCTGAAACTTTGCAGGAACACTTACTGTCGGCACAAAGCGATTTTTAATAATCTCATCTCGCTCTTCTTCGCCTATTTTCTCCACAAAAAAATCTTCTTTTTGATAGAGATGCTCCATAAAAACTTTGCCACTTTTCTTCTTTTTTTCCACAATCACATCATCATGATTGGCCACCACTTGTTTACATTTACGGATAAACTGAATCTGCTCTTGTGTTAACTCATCGGCATCAATAAAAAGACAATCGCGCGTTTTCCAAAAATCAGGCGACTCCAAAGGCGATCCAATGGCCGGAACTTTTCCTGTATTAATTTCATGAGCATATTTAATAATATCTGATTCAAGGGCCTGACGAAAAACTTGTGTGAGATGAAAACAAGGAATACTTTTACTTTTAATAAAATCGCGCAAAACATCGCCTGCACCCACTGAAGGAAGCTGATCAGCATCTCCCACCATCAAGAGCTGTGTCTCTTCTCCTACGGCCTTTAATAAAGAGCTCATCAAAGAGACATCCATCATGGAACATTCATCAACAATAACAAAATCGGCCACAATAGGATCAAGTTCATTTTTTTTAAAACGGCCATCTTTAGGATTAAAAATAAGAAGCCGGTGAATAGTTTTGGCCTCAAGTCCAATAACTTCACTCATCCTCTGGGCCGCACGACCTGTGGGCGCTGCTAAGACAAGGGATAGATCTAAGTTTTTAAGCATTTCAACAACGAGCTTTGTCGTCGTCGTTTTTCCACAGCCAGGTCCTCCCGTCAAAATACTCACCTGACTTTTAAGAATCCCCAGCACACTCTCTTTTTGCTCCTCTGAAGGAGTTAGTTTTTTGTGCGTGATAATTTCACTGAGCATACTCTCTAAATCGAGCTCTTTATTGAGAGCAATTTCAGGTAAGTGAGTAAGTCTTTTTTTCATCTGAGTGGCCACGCTCATCTCATCAAAGAAAAGTTTTTTGTTGTAATAACAAACCTCTCCTTCATGGGGGAATTTTCCCATTCGTGTGGGGATATCACCACTCTCCTTCATTTCTTCGAGGTAAAGCATTAACTGCTCTTCTTGTGCTCCCTCTATGAGTTCTTTAAGACGGTCTTTAATTTGTTTTTCATATAAAAAACAATGCCCTTCTTCTGTGGCCTTTGTAAGAATATATTGAATTGCTGCTTTTAAGCGCACAGGAGAGTCATGTTCAAAACCAAGTTTTAAAGCAAGTTTATCGGCCGTTAAAAAGCCAATGCCATAAATATCTTTGGCCAACTGATAAGGATTTTCTTGCAATACGGTAATGGCCTTAGCACCATACTGTTTATAAATTTTAATGGCATAAAGAGTGCTAATGCCAAAGTTTTGTAAAAACATCATCACATTGCGAATTTCGCGATGCTCTTGCCATGAGTCTCTAATATGTTCTAATTTTTGTGCTGCAATCCCAGGAACTTCAAGTAGCCGCTCAATATCTTCTTCAAAAATCTCAAGTGTTTTTTCTTTAAAATATTTAACAATCTTCTGCGCTGTTTTAGGACCAATTCCATGAATAAGCCCCGATCCAATATAACGCTCTAATGCGTTTACATCGGCCGGTCTTCTTTCTACGGCGCGATTGGCCTTAAACTGACGCCCAAATTTGGGATGCTCTATATAGTGACCATAAAAATCCATCGTGGCACCAGGATAGAGAGAAGGAGCACTTACCACAACAGGAATGAGTTTATCCCACATACCCTTCATTTTTTTAAAAGGTTTTACTTTGACAATAGAAAATCCCGTATCAGGTGCATGAAAAGTGACAATTTCAATCATGCCCGCAAGAACTTCTTCTTGCTGCTGCTCAGTGACCTGCAAAGCTCTCTCCTAAGCGCAAAAATGTCTCTAGCCCTCTTTGCGTGTTTTCTTTGATATCATTATCAAGAGTAAAGCTATTTTGCTGGCCAACAATGACAACTGTTGATCCGCCAAAAAGAAAATATCCTTTTTCTTCACCTCGCTTAAAAGTTGATCCTTTTTCCATAGAGGCGGACTGAACAATTTTTCCTACACACAAAGCTCCTACTTCTATATAAGCAACGGTCCCAAAGTTTTTTGTTTTTAAAATACTCATCTGGCGCTGATTCGTGCTTAAAATGGAACTCTTTGCTTGGAGCGCTAGAGGATTAACTGAATGAAGAGGTCCTTTCAACTCCTGAAAATCAAGTAAAGAACCGTCGTCAAAATAGTGAAAACGATGATAATCAACGGGACAAAGACGGGCAATAACAAGAGGACCACCTGCAAAAGTTGAAACGTACTTCTCTCCTACTAACTCTCTTAAATTGAGTTCTTGATTTTTAATGAGAAAAGAATCGCTATCCTTAACATTCTCATAAGCAAAATAGCGACCTTCTGCAAAAGCAGGCAAGCGAGAAGAATTTTTATCAAAAGGCCTTTTTTCTTCTCTGAAGCGTCTGATAAAAAATTCATTAAAACTCTTGTAGGGATTCTCTTCAGTTCGCCCTTCATGAGGAAGAAAATCTTTTAAAGGAATATGATAGTCTTTAATAAATTGAGGAATTTTTTTTGCCGAAAGAAAGCTACTTTGGTGCAAACCATAAAGCTTAGAAAATAGTGGTCTTGTTAGAAAAGAGAGAATACAAGAGCTTCCCTTTCCTTCATAGAGCCACTTAATGAGATCTTCTCCATAAATTTTTTCTTCAACTAAATCATTTGTTTTTCTATCAATAAATTTAACATCGCTCATGATTTCTTCCCTTGGCATAATTCCAAAGAAGATTATCTGGCCAAAGATCAATGTGCAAGAATTTTAATTTCCTTAAAAGTTTTGCTCTCTTTGGCAAAACAAAGGCGAATATATCTTTGGGCCTCAGAGGAATTTGAATTGAGGTAAAAAGAATGACAGGGGATTGCTGCTAGTTGATGCTTTGTTACCAAAATATCGCAAAGTTCTTTGCCCGAAGAGCTCTTAATCCCTTTTTTTTCAAATTCTCGATGATCCACCAGAATAAAATAACTTCCTTCTGGGATAACAAAATCTAGCTGATTTTTTGCCAAAAGACTCATAAGCTCTTTTCGTTGCTTACCATAAAGTTGACGAAAAGAAGGCAGATATTCTTCTAGGCCCTCCAGGCAATAAGTAAAGGCCATTTGGGCCAATTTTGAGACGCTGAAAGTCTGATGCTGCTGCAAAAGACCTAATTTTTTCATAAGTATAGAAGAGCTTATGAGATGACCTATTTTATGACCTGTCACACCAAACGTTTTTCCCATCGAAGAGCAAATAAGCAGTCCCTCCTCGAGAGAAAGAAACTCTCCCATGCAGCGATGCCTCTCCTCACCATAGGTGAGAAATTCATAGACTTCATCACTGAGAAGAAAACAGCCACTGCGCCGAACGGCCTGTGCTAAAAAAGTAAGCTCTTTTGCCGTAAAAACTCTTCCCGAGGGATTATGAGGATTATTAAAAATAACCAATTTTGTTTTACTGGTGATAATGGTATTGAGCTTTTCTTCTTCCAAGGCAAAATCAGGCCCAGTAAGTAAATACTCTTTAATATTGGCGCCTAACATTTTAAGCGCAGGAAGATAAGACTCATAATGAGGCGAAAAAACCACAACTTCATCGCCCTTATCAATTAGCCCCATAAGAGTTAAATAAATGGCCTGAGTGGCCCCATGAGTAACGAGAACCTCTGTTCCTGCATCGACTGTGACATCATAGAATTTTTTATAGTAGAGGCTAATTTGCTGACGAAAAGAGAGAACTCCTTGAAAAGGAGCATATTGATGATTCTCATCTACCTGCAAGGCCTTTTGAAATGAGTCCTTCACAATGAGTGGGACGCCAAGAGTAGGAAATCCCTGCGCAAGATTAACGGCCTTATGAGTGATGGCCTTTTGGGTCATTTGAGCAAAAATAGATTCTTCTAATACATGGAGGTTTGTTGCACTGTTTTTCATCTCATAAAAATAACATAAAAAGAAAAACTCGCCATCCTTGAAATACTATCTTCTTCGATAAAGCCTCTCGTCTAATGACCAGCGATCAATGGCCAAGTTTTTATCTGAGATTTTATACTGTTCTCTCTTGTGCTCTACTTCCATAAGATCTTGCTCAAAGGTTTTCATTTGCTTTAGCATCTTATTTTTTTCTTCTTCGATAAAAGTCAGCTCTTTTTTCCACTCAAGTTCTAAATCTTTTTTTAAAAGCTCGTAGCGTCTGTTGGTATTTTCAACTTTTAAGCGATAACTTTCTATTTCTTTTTCACTCTTCTTCAAAAAAGATTGAAGGGCCAGCTTCTTCTTAAAGAGAATCTGCTGAACTTCTCGCGCTTCTTCTAATTTAGCAACGAGATTGATACCTTTTAAGAAAACATGGGCCCCTGACCCTAAAGGGATTTGTTTATTACATTGGAAAAAATCAGGAATTTTTAAGAGTAAATATCCCGGTGCTTTACTTTTTATATAGGTTAAACAGCGATAGTCTTTTTTCTCTTCTCTAACAAAAAGCTCTACTTTATCG
>CALDHR010000193.1 GCA_937898585.1 uncultured Oligoflexia bacterium | reverse complement strand
CATGAGTGTGAAATCTTTGATGCCGCGAAAATTTTCCTGGGCCCAAGACAATCTTTCTAACTTTTATTTTCGAGAAACGGCAGGAAGTTCTTTAAATTATATTGGTTTTAACCATCAACATTCTTTCTTAAAAGAAAAAAAGGTGAGAGAGGCCCTTGATTTGGCCATACCTAAAAAAGAGATTGTCGAAAAAAAACTCAAAGGAACGGCCACATTAAGTGACTTCTTTTTTTCTCCTAGCTTTGCTTCTATAGGAGAAGAGAATCCCACTCATGAGTACGATCCTGCGCGTGCCAGAGAGCTTCTTAAAGATATTCCCCTTAAGAAAATAACCCTTAAAATCCTCTCAAGCACCATCAATTCTGAGCTGAGTAAATTTTTAGTCTATTTTTGGCGCAAAAATCTTCAGCTGGATGTGGTTATTGAAACAAGGGAAAGTGGGCAGTTTTATCGGGATTTTAAGCGAGGGGACTATGATCTTATTTTGGGGAGCTGGGTGGGTTTTACAGGGGTGGAAATGCTCTATTCGACCTTTCATTCTTCGCAGTTTTCACCCAAAGGGCTCAATCGAGGATATTTTAAAGAAGACAAACTAGACCTTTGGCTTCAGCAGTTGGGAGAAGAGCGCCTTTTAAATGAAAAAGAGTATCAAATAAAAAAAGAAGAACTCAAAAAAGAGCATCCCTATTTGTTTTTGTTTCACCCAAAGGTTATATGGCAGTTAAAAAAATGTTTGAAGATAAAATCGCTTTATCCTACAGGCAGCTTTCTTGCTTTTTTAACGCTGGAGAATAACTGTGTCCCCTAAAAATTATTTTATTGAAGCTTACTTACAATTTACCAGTGAGACGCTAGAAGAGCTTCCCGTTTTAATAGAGAGAGGGCAAAGAGAATGCTGTCTTCTGGGTGTCAAAGAGTATGAACTCGATGAAGAGAGCATCGACTCTATTTTAGGAGAAGAGGCCTATTGTACGGCCGATTTATCAGAAGAGAGTTTTGAAAAAATAGAAAAATATTTATTGAGCAATCAGCACCTCTATACTTTTTATTTTAACAAAGGGGAAGAAGGGGCCTTTTTGCAGCTCATACAAAAAGAATATCCTTATATTAGTTATTCTCTTCAAGAAAAAGAAGTAAGTGACTGGAATACATTATGGCGCAGTCATTTTTCTCCTATTCCCATCAATGAAAGTTTTACCATTATTCCTTCGTGGCAGAAAGAGGATGAAACCATTGATAGCTACAAGGGAGAAAAACTCTATCTCTATCCTGGAGAAGGCTTTGGAACAGGTCAACATGAGACGACCTTTCTCTGTTTAAAAACATTTTTAGAGCAAGAAATCTCTTTTAGTGATGAAGATAAGGTTCTCGACTTTGGTTGTGGATCGGGAATTTTGGGTATTGCCGCTTTAAAAAAGATGAATTCAAAAAAGGTTTTCTTTTGTGATGTGAGTGAGAGTGCGCTGGAAAATACGAAGAGCAACTTAGCTTACAATGAAGAAGATTCTGTTGAAGAAAAAAATATTTTTTTGCGCGAAGATTTTCCTGATGAACTAAAAAATTTTAAATTTATTTTTGCCAACATTCTTCTTTCGGCCCTTTTAAGTGAAGCAGAGTTTTTAGTAAGTAAATTGGCAAGAGAGGGAGTGATCCTTTTTTCTGGTATTTTGATGCATCAAAGAGAAGAGCTTATTCATTGTTATACGAAGTTAGGTCTTACTTTTGTGGAAGATGATGAAATGGGTCAATGGGCGGTTGTTGTCATGAAAAAGAAGGAGCTCTGAAATTTATGTGGGCCGTCTATAAAAAAGAAGTAGAAGAAAAAGATGTAGCAGTAGGCGATAGCTTTCTTTTGAGAGAAGAAGATTTTCATCATCTTGTTGTGGTCTGTCGTCTTAAAGAGAAAGATGAGTTTCTTCTCCTAAACGGAAGAAATCTTCGCTTGACATTGGAGATCCAAGACGTTGGCAAAAAGAAAGGTGTTAGTGTCATAAAAAAGAAAGAAGTTCTTTTAAGGGAAGATTGCTTTGTTGATCTTTTGGTGGGAACTCCTAAAAAAGAGACACAAGAAATCATTATTAAATCAGCGGTGGAAATGGGAGTTCGCTCTCTTTTTTTTTGTGAGAGCGATTATAGCGCAAAAAAAATGACACTTAAGGATCATCGACTTGAGAGTTTAATTCAGTCGGCCATGGTTCAGTCCAATAATCCTTTTGCTCCTCATATCTCTTATGTCAAAAAAGAAGAGATTGATTTTTCTTCTTATGATGAAGTTTTATTTTTTAGTGAAAAGAAGAAAAGAGAATCTTCTTTATCAGAAGACAAAAAGATAAAGAAAACTTTAATTGTGATAGGACCTGAAGGAGGCCATTCACAAGAGGAGATCTCTTTTTATGAGGAGATGAATCACGCCCAATATATCCATTTACCCACTCCCATTTTAAAAGTAGAAACAGCGGTTATTGCGGCGCTGGGGGGTTACTTTTTTAAAAAAATGTAAGGTATAATGTTTTTTTAGGGAAGAAGGGAGGTTGTGATGGATATAAAAGAAATTGATAATCTAGATGTCTTTGAGTTTCGTCCTTTGACAGAAGGACTTGGCCTTAATGATGAAAAAAGAGCAGAGTGGAGTCAAAAAGAAAATAAGGTTATTCCCGAGAAGAAGGCCGTTGAGGTGATGCAGATTCAGCGCGAGATGATGATACTCACGCCTCCAAGAGCAAAAACTCAGGGCCTAGGCCAAAATCAAACTCAGTTTAAAGAAAAAATAGTTGAGAAGAAAAAAGAAGAAGAGACCATAAGCTCTTTAACACTTTTATTGGCCCTAGGATGCGATATTTTTTGTATTTTTCTTCTTGTTTCTTTAATTTTTCAATTAGAATTTTTTCTTTTAAAAGTGGTGGCCCCCCATCTTTCTTTTTTACTTCAAGATCAATGGCCTATGATAGGGGCGGTGGGTTTATTTTACTTTCTTCTTTTCTTGATGGGGAGAGGCGAGTCTTTGGGAATGCTTCTTATGAGAAAGAAAAAAATTACGTCGGCCGAAAGAAAGAAGAAAATGAGTTTTTTTGATGCCATCACAGAAATTTTTTGGAATCCTTTTCGCGTTTTTATTCTTTCTTGTTATTCAGTTTATCTTCTCTTTGAAAAAAAAAGGCCTAGCGAGTGAGTTTAATATCATTTTTACAGCAGCATGAAGGAAAAAAGATTGTCTTCACCAATGGTTGCTTTGATCTTCTTCATCGAGGTCATGTCACTTATCTCAATGAAGCAAAAAAGCTTGGAGATATTCTTATTGTAGGGATTAATGCAGATGAGAGTGTAAGAAAGCTCAAAGGTCCTGAGCGGCCTATTAACAGTGAAAAAGATAGGGCCTTTGTTTTGGAAAATTTAAAGGCGGTGGACTTTGTGGAAATATTTCACGAAGAGACGCCGAAAAATCTCATTGAGAAAATTAAACCAAATGTTTTAGTCAAGGGAGGAGACTGGCCTATTGAAAAAATTGTGGGATATGAATTTGTCACAAGTTATGGAGGAAAAGTTTTTAACCTGACTTTTGTAGAAGGTCATTCCACTACAAACATGGTGGAGAAGATCAGAAGTTGATGAGATCACTTTTTAATTAATCCTTTTATTTTATTACTCCGAAGAAACTAGCAATAGATTTAAACAATAGCATTTGCAAGGTTGCAGATGGTCTTTACACAAGGAGGTAATAAAACAGGAGTAATTAGTATGGGATTTCGCATCAACACCAACGTTCCGTCTCTTGCAGCTCAGCGCTCACTTGGAAAATCAGTTAACGAACAAAATCAAACATTTATGAGACTCTCTAGTGGTTCACGTATTGTGAAGGCCGGGGATGATGCCGCGGGACTCGCTATTAGTGAGCAGTTGCGCTCAGAGATTCGCGGAACAAAGCAGGCCGAAAGAAATGCAAATGATGGTATTTCTTTAATTCAAACAGCGGAGGGGGGATTAAATGAGCTTTCTAACATCCTTATTCGTCTTCGGGAGCTTTCTGTTCAAGCAGCATCAGATACTATCGGTAATCAAGAAAGAAAATTTTCAGACTTAGAGTTTCAAAGTTTAGTTCAAGAGGTAGATAGAATTTCAAGTTCTACGAAATACAATGGAAGAGCTTTGCTTAACGGTGAAGGCGGAAGCGTTGATATTCAAGTAGGAACAAGTAATAATCCTGAACTCGATCGTATTAAATATGAGGCCCAAGAAAATCAAGCAACGGCCAGTCACTTAGAGATTAAAGGTCTTAATATTGCTGAAAAAGAAGGTGCTCAAGAAAATCTTGATAAGATTGATAAGGCCCTTAATATGGTGAATGGAAATAGAGCAACACTAGGTGCTCTTCAAAATAGAATTTCTTCTACTATTAATACACTTCAAATTAAATCAGAGAATCTCTCGGCGGCAAATTCGCGTATTAGAGATGCTGATGTGGCAGAAGAGTCGGCAAAATTAATTAAATCAAACATCCTAACATCGGCCGGAACATCTGTTCTTTCACAGGCCAATATGTCAGCGATGCAAGCAGTAAAACTTCTTGGTTAGAAAGTGATTTTTCTTCTCCCTGGTGTTAATCTCTGGTTAATATGAGGGAGAAATTTTTATGATGAAAGCATCACTTCAATTTAATGAAAATATGCATTTTACGGCCACAAACCGACACTTTAACGTCCCCCTTGATGCGCTTGGTGGTGTGGGGGGCGATGAGGTGGCACCAACTCCCAAAGAACTTTTGCTGGATGCCATGATGGGTTGCACGGCCATGGATGTGGTGAGTATTTTGCGTAAAATGAGGCAAGAGTTTGATGATTTTTCTATGAGTATTGAGACGGAGAGTAGTAAAGATCATCCAATTCATTTCACGAAAGCAACACTCTTTTATTATTTTAAAGGTGAGAAAATTGAAAAAGAGAAATTGGAGAAGGCCGTTACCCTCTCCATGACAAAGTATTGCGGAATTAATTATATGATTTCAAAGAGCTGCAAGATTTCTTATGGCATTTTTCTTAATGAGGAGAATTTTTTTTCTCATAATCCTTGATGTGGATATACTTTATCCAAGAGGCCGTAGGATAATCACTGATAAAACCTTCTATGTTATTTCGATAGAGTATTGTTTTTTCATCATAGTAACCAAGAATCCAGGGAAGATCATTGGTGATAACATTCTCCATCTCTTGCAAAATCTTGAAGCGTTCGGGGCCATCATGAAGAGGATACATTTTTTTGTAGAGCTTTTCATATTCTCTGTTGTGATAATAGTTAGCGTTGCTTCCTGGAGGAAAGTTTTGTTTTAATAAAAGGGCCGCAATATTCTCTGCATCGGGATAATCAATGCTCCATCCATCTTGCCATAATTGAAGCTGGCCTTGATAGGCCTTATTGAGGAAAGCGGGAAAGGTATTGAGAACAACATTGACGTTGATTCCAATTTTTGAAAGCTCTTCTCGAAAAAACTCGCCAAGTTGGCGCGAAGAAGTAGAAGTGGATCGCACATCAAAAGTAAAAGAGGGAAGATCTTTTTCATTCTTTATAAGATCTTTTGCTTTTTCCACATTGTACTCATATGGCCATTTTTTCTTTTCATCATAACCAAATAAAGAAGGCATGAACATAGAGTTAGCGCGCCGACCAGTGTTTTGGGTAAAGAGCTTAATAAAGCGATCCCAGTCGATAGCGTAAGCAATGGCCTCTCGAAGATGCTTCTTTTTTCCTAGAATAGGATCTTGCATGTTAAAAGAAAGATACCAGCTCGTCTGAATAGCACCTTTACTAATGAGGATATTTTTTTCTTTTAAAAGAGGGGAAGGATTTCCTTTTTCATCAAAGGCCATATCAAAGTTGTCTTTAGGAAGTCTCATAAGCATATCGAGTTTTCCCGAGAGTAAATTAAGCCAAGCAGGTTGTGATTCATTAATCACCACAAAATTCACTTTCTCCAAAGAAACTTTTCCAGCGTGATAATTTTCAAAGCGCGCGAGAGTAATTTCTTGATCTTTGCGCATTTTTTCTACTTGAAAAGGACCTGTTCCCACATCTTCATCGCTTAGATTATTATTGCGACAGACAACTACTTCCATGGGAATAGGGGAGAGAAAGTTGAGAGCGGCCACATGATTAAGGCGAGGATTTTTTTCATAAAAGCTAAGAGAGAAGTGATGATCATCAATGATTTTCACCCCGCTAATGTCTCTTGTTTGAAAAAGAGTAAAGTCATTTCCCACTTTTTGGCGAAACTCTTCAATTCCTATGAGTTTGTTTTCAAAAGTCCAGTATCCTTTACTTTGACTGGGAAGATAAGCAAGGCGTTTAATGGCCGTAATAAAATCCTGCGCCTTTACAGTTCGTTTCTTTCCTTTAAAACAGGGATGATCATGATAGAGGACGTTTTCTTTGAGAGAAAAAATAAGCGTCTTTCCCTCATTTTGTTCTTCAGGCATTCTGCTGGCAAGATTGCCTCTTAATTCATAAGGCCTTTTGGTGGGATGATACTCAAAGAGAGACTCATAAATTTGACTAACCACAAGATTCGTCACTTCGTCATAGCTTTGAGTGGGGTCAAGTGAGACAATTTTAGAGCTCAAAGAGAGTTGGAGTATATTGTCGGTGGTTGTCTCTTTTTTACTGGTGCAAGAGAGAAATAATCCAAAGAATCCAATAAAAAAAAGAGTTGTGGGCCTTTTCAAGAGAGTCCCTTTTTTTAATAAAATTAATTTTTATTTGATTTTAAAAGGCCTGTCAAGTGTACTTCACAAGCTATGAATAAAACGGCCTTAAAAAAATTTATAGAAATTCATCACTACTCCCAAAATGATTTGGCCAAGAGGATAGGTAGTTCTCGCTAGGCCATCTCTCTTTGGTTTTCTTCTCACGAGAATGAAGAGGAGAAAGATTTTATCAATATTCAGACGAAGCATCTCTTTCGATTAGCAAGAAAGGCAAAGGTGCATCCTCAAATTTTTCTTGAATCTCCTTTTCAACTTTTAAAAGAAATAGATGAAGGGAAAGAAAATTATCAGACAAAATATAATTGGGATCTTAGTTATGAGAGCGTCGAAGCATTTTTAACGAAGCTTCATTGTGGTGATCTTCGGGCATTGGGCCGCTTTGTTCAAGTAGAAGGAATGATGACGAGTTCTAAAATATTAGGAGAGAGAGTTTTTAATGAGTTTGAAGCATATAAAAAGTTTATTCTCCCGGTTAAAAGAAAGCGCATGGAAGTATTATGGAAAAATTTAAAAAACCTTGGTCTCATCTCTCAAAAAAAGCAATTCCAGCACCCTTAAGAGAGATCATTGCTTTGATTTTTTATGAACTTCCACCAAAGTATCTCTTGGTAGGGGGGACCGCTCTTAGTGGATGTTACTTTGCTCACCGTCGATCTGACGATATTAATATCTTTGTTGAAAACTACCATCTTCATAAAATCCTCATTAAGAAAATAAAATCTATCAAGAATTTACAATTTATTCACGAAGATTCTTTTCCGGCCTATTTTCACTCGCAAAATATTTTTAAACATCACTCTTTTACCATTGATATTGTCGTTGATAAAAATATTTTCTCTTCTCTTGAAAAAGTTTACTGCACCAAAGAGAATATCTTTGTGCCTGACTTAAAGACTCTTTTGAAAATGAAGGCAGCGACTCTTGTGAGCAGATGTAGTGAAAAAGATCTTTATGATCTTTTTTTTATTTTTGATTTTTTTCCACATTTCCATATAAAAGACCTTATTTCCATGGGGATGGAAATTGATAGTGGAGTTAATGCAGAGAATTTGTGCATGAGTCTTGGGGGAGCTGAAGTTTCTCGAAGTGCATGCAATTTTTCTATTGATAAAAATATTTCTCAAGATGATATTTTTGAAAAAATAAAAAAAATTCAATCTCTTTTATTAAAGCAATTTATGGAATATGAAAAATTTAACACAAACAATACGATTTCTTCTATTTTAGAAAAACTAAAAAAAATGTAATGTGGTATTAAGCAACTGATGACAACTAATTTCTTGTGAGTCACTTAATATCCCTTTGATGAAATTTCTTGAGCCATGAAAAAACGCGCTCTGAAGTCTGCTTCTTCTTCCAGTTTCCGGCCACATATTTATTGGCCTCTCCCATGCTGGGATAAGAGTGAATAGTCCCTAAAATTTTATTAAGACCAAACCCATGCTTCATAGCACTAATAAATTCCATTAAGAGGTCAGATGCGTGATTTCCTACAATGGTGGCCCCTAGGATTTTATCTGTTTTGGGTTTCGTCAAAACGCGAATAAATCCGTGATTTTCACTATCAGCAATGGCCCTATCGAGATCGTCAATATTGTAGGTGGTGAGATCATAGCTAATTCCTTCTTTTTTGGCCCTCTGTTCATTGAGGCCAACGGTGGCCACCTCTGGATCTGTATAAGTGGCCCAAGGAATAACAGAATAATCGACTCTAAACTTTTTAAAAGCACCAAAGAGAGCATTGACGGCGCAATACCAGGCCTGGTGAGCGGCCGTGTGGGTGAGTTGAAAAGGACCTGTGACATCACCGCATACATAAATGTTAGGAAAATTTGTCTGCATATATTCATTGGCCTCAATACTTTTATTATCTCTGATCTTTATCCCCATCTCTTTAGCGCCAAAACCCTCAACATTGGCCTTTCTTCCAATGGCCACAAGAATTTCGTCAAACTCAAAAAAATGATCTCTTCCTTCAAATTCGGCCACGAGAATTTTTTTTCCTTCTTCCCTTTTTATGGCCTTGGCCTTGTGGTTAGTTAAAACGAGGATACCTTCTTTTTGAAATATTTCTTTCACAAATAAGCTAACTTCCTTATCTTCAATTCCCATAATTCGATCCATCATTTCAATTTGAATCACCTCACTGCCTAGACGAGAAAAACTTTGGGCCATTTCACAGCCAATAGGACCGCCACCAAGGATAATCATTTTTTTAGGAAGATCATTTAGCTGCCAGAGATTCTCCGATGTTAATGGAGTAATATGTTCGATTCCAGGAAGAGGAGGAATAAAAGGAGAGGCCCCCGTCGCGATGGTGATATTTTTAGTGGTGAGAATTTTTCCGTTAACTTCCACTTCCCAAGGAGAGATAATTCTTCCTTGTCCTTGAAGACAAGTGACACCTAATTTTTCATAGCGATGGGTAGAATCATGAGGTTCAATTTTTTGAATAACTCCGTGAACTCTCTTCATGACTTTTTTGAAGTCAATGGTAGGATTTATGATCTCAAGTCCATATTTGTCGGCATTCTTCATTTGATAAGCGAGTTTTGCCGATTTAATAATGGCCTTAGAGGGAACACAACCCGTATTGAGGCAATCTCCTCCCATCTTATTTTTTTCAATGAGAGCAACTTTTGCTTTAACAGCAGAGCTAATATAGGCCGTCACTAACCCGGCCGATCCACCGCCTAGAACAATCATGTTGTAATCAAATATTTTTGGTTTTTTATAGGGACGATAGATGAGTTGATCTTGTATTTTTTTCATGATTTTTTTTGCTAAAAAAGGAAAAAAACCCAGTAGTACAAAAGAAGCTAAAATTTGAGGAGAGAGGATTGCTGAAAGAGAGTCGATGCTAGCAAGCTGTCTGCCTGCATTGACGTAGACAAAGGTTCCCGCCAGCATCCCTAGTTGACTGATAAAAAAATATTTCACCACAGAAAAAGAAGTTATCCCCATCACCAAGTTAATGACAAAAAAGGGGAAAAGAGGAATAAGCCTCAAACTAAAAAGATAAAGAGATCCTTCTTTTTTTATCCCTTCGTTGATGGACTTAAGATAAGAAGAAAATTTTTTTTCCACAAAGTCGCGCAAGAAAAAGCGGGAGAGAAGAAAAGCAAGAGTGGCACCAATGGTGCTGGCAAAGCTAACAAGAATGAATCCTGTAAAAAGTCCAAAAAAAGCACCGGCCCCAAGAGTTAAAATAGTGGCCCCTGGTAAAGAGAGAGCAGTGGATAAAATGTAGATGAGAAAAAAAAGGGCGAGAGTAAAAAATTTATTATCATGATAGTAGTGTTGAAAATAAAGTTGATTTTCTTTTATATAGGAGAGATTTAAATACTGTGAAACTTTATAATATTGAAAGAGAAAAATAAGAATAGAAATAAAGAAGAGAAGAAGAATTTTTATAAGATTTTTTTTCATTTTTTGATTCCTGGCCGGAGGGTAGGCCAGGAAATCATATCAGAGGAGAGCGGATTTGAGAAGTTTTAGAGCTTCTTGAATGGAAGTAAGATTTTCTAGCTGTCCAGACATCATATCACTGCGACCACCACCCTTAGCGCCAAGAAGATCTTTGATTTCTTTAGTGAAAATCTTTTTGAGATCACAGCGCTTGCTCAGTAAAGGAGAGAGGCGCAGTAAAAAAGAGATTCCTTTTTCTTTTTTTACCACAAGAAAAAGCATGGCCTCTAATTCTTTCTTTTGTTGCATGAAAAGATCGCCCGTTGTCTTTAAATCCATCTCTTCATCTTTGAGAAAAAGATAGGTTATGATTTCATCATTATGAGTGGAAGATTGAATCTTTTCTAAGGCCTCTTTATTTTTTTGATTTTTCGAGGCCTCTGCTTGACTGCGCTCTAATTTTTTTAAATCCTCTTCAAGTTTTATGAGATGCTGAGTTAATTCATTTTCTTTTTTAGAAAAATGAGTTTCAAGTTCTTTGAGAGAAGAAGAGCGTTTACTTAAATAATCAAAGGCCTCTTTAGATGTTTTGGCCTCAATGCGTCTTATTCCACTACTAAGTCCTTGTTCAGAGATAATGGTGAAAAGACCAATTTCTTGAGTATTGCTTACATGGACGCCGCCGCAAAGCTCGGTGCTGACATCTCCCATGGAAACAACTCTTACTTTGTCGCCATACTTTTCATCAAAGAGGGCCTTGGCCCCTTGAGCGAGGGCCTCTTCTTTTGTCATAAGAGCGGCGGCCGTATTGTAGGCCAAAGAAATAGCGCCATTGACTTTTTCTTCAATATTTTTAATTTCTTCGCGTGAGAGAGGAGCAAAGTGAGTAAAGTCAAAGCGAAGGCGATGAGGAGAGACGAGGGAGCCGGCCTGCTTAACATGTGGCCCTAAAACTTCACCTAAAGCACTATGAAGAAGATGAGTGGCCGAATGATTGCGGGCACTAGAGAGTCTTTTTTCTCGGTTCACTTTTAGATGATAGCTTTTATTTTTTTCAAGAGATGATTTTTTCTTAATTTCATGGAGGGTAAATCCAGTAATCAAACTCAGCGTATTAATCACGTCGGCCACGAGATTTTCTTTTTCATCATAAATAAATCCCACTTCACCTACTTGCCCACCTCCTTCAGCATAAAAAGGAGTTTTCTTAAAAAGAAGAAATGTTTTATCGGCCACTTTAATTTCAGCGAGAAGTTTTTCTTTGCGTTCTAATTCGTGATACCCCGTAAATTCTGTTGCGCCAAATTCATCATAGAGTTCATAGAGCTCTTTATTTTTTTCGAGATCTTCTTTTCCTTTCCAGCTTTTTTTGGATTCTTCTTTTTGTTCTTCGACAAGTTTTTGATACCCTTCTTCATCAAGAGTGAGTTTTTCTTCGCGCAAAATAAGGGCGGTTAAATCTGTTGGTACGCCATATGTATCATAGAGAAAAAAGACATCTTTGGCGGGAAGAATAGATTGTTTTTTTTGTTTTAAATCAACAATGGTTCCCTTGAGGTAACTCATTCCCTTCTCTAATGTTTCAAGAAACTTTTCTTCTTCTATTTTGATAAACTTTTCGGCCATGGCCATATTGGCCATATTCTCCGGATACTGGTTTCCTAAGACGGAAAAAACATCTTTGGTGAGATGGTGGAATTTAAATTCTTTATCGATGGGAAGTTCGCGAAGGTGGCGAACGGCACGGCGGATGATACGGCGAAGAACATGACCGCGTCCTTCGTTAGAGGGGATCACTCCGTCGGTAATAAGCATTGAGGCAGCGCGAATATGATCGCTGACAACTCTCATACAGGTAACAAGATGAGGATCTTCTTTTTCAGCAAGAGCGCGATATGAGAGTTTGCTGGCCGTTTCAAGAGATTTGATAAGAGGAGAAAAGAGATCTGTCTCGTAATTCCAATAAACGCCCTGAAGAGCAGCGGTTAATCGCTCAAGCCCAGATCCAGTGTCAATGGATGGGCGTGGAAGATCAAATGTTCCCTTTTCGTTTTTGTTAAATTGCATAAAAACAAGATTCCAAATCTCTACATAGCGCATTTCATCTTCAAGAATATCGCCAAGCTTTTTTCCTTTCAAATTAGGATCAATATACTGAGGGCCGTGATCAAAGAAAATTTCAGTGGAGGGACCACAAGGACCAAACTCGCCCATTTGCCAAAAGTTGTCGCTATCTTTTTTGAAGATTTTATTGAGGGGAAGACCGATATGTTTATGCCACAGTTTTAAGGCCTCATCATCTTGATGATAAACTGTCACAAAAAGTTTACTTTCAGGAATTTTATAGACATCTGTGAGAAGAGACCAGGCAAACTCAATGGCCTCTTTTTTAAAATAATCACCAAAAGAAAAATTTCCCAGCATTTCAAAGAAAGTATGATGGCGTGCTGTCATCCCTACATTATCGAGATCATTGTGCTTGCCTCCTGCGCGAACACATTTTTGAATAGAGACTGCGCGATTGGAAGGAGGTGTCTTGTGACCTAGAAAGATATCTTTAAATTGATTCATTCCTGCATTGTTGAAAAGCAGGGTGGGATCATCTTGAGGGACCAAAGAAGAAGAAGGGACAACAGTGTGATTGAGTTGCTTGAAGTGGTTCAAAAAGAGCTTACGAACGTCTTGAGACTGCATAGAGGATAATTCCTTCAAAAAGTTTATAGAGAGGCAAGTTATGGTGCAAAGAGGGAAAAATCCAGTGAAATTTGCCCTTCTCCCCTGGCATTTTCATGCTGCGTATTCTTTTCGGTTTACCTCCCAGGGCCGTGAGCAGGAAGTTCAATGGCCTTTGCTTAGTTTTGGGCCTAATCCTTAAAAGGTGTAAATAAATTTTTTTCTCAAAGGAGTTTGCCATGAAGATTAGCACATCAAAGATGATCCTCATCCTGAGTTCCCTTTTGCTTCAATGCTCTCTTTTTGCCAAGGAGGCCGCTTTTTCCACAGAGATGGAGGCCTATTTTCAAGGGAAAAGCAGTAAGGATATTTTGAAAGTCCTCAATGCAGTGGAAGATACGTGTGACACGAGCTGTCAGTATATTGTAAAGAATATTAAAGAAATGGGAATTCTTGAAACGGATAGTGAAGGTCGACCTCTCTACGTCTATGAAATCATGAGGGGAAGATGGGGAATTGGCGGGTATACGGCCATTAGAGTGATGCACTATAAGCAAGAAGGAGAGACTTTACATATTTCTTCTACTTATCCGGGAGACGATCTTCTTAATTACTTAGAAGAAAAGTATAATATTCACCACAACGCTCCTTTTTATTTCATGGAAGTTAAATGGACGCTAAGAGAAAAAAAAGACTCTAGTGGGCATGTCAAAGGGATAAAGGTAAGTTATTCTCTTCAAGCGGCCAGTGAAAAAAGATTAATGCGAATGGCCTCCAAAAAAGTACAAAGAGAGATGGATGAATCGGCCGAAATTATCTTTGATTACTTCATGGAGGCAGAATAAGAGGAGATGCATGAGGGGGATGATTTTTTTTTTATTACAGCACCCGATAATGAGTCTAAAGCGGGTAATAAAACTTTTTCAACTCTATGGTCTCCGCGCCACTCTTGGTAAAATAAAAAGGGCCTTTATACGAACTTCCTATAAAGGGCCCTTTATTCCCTTAAAAGAAGAAGTTCTTGAAGAAATGAGATCCTTTTCTCATCTTCCTTTAATTTCTCTAATTACGCCTACGTATAATATTGATAAAAAATACTTAAAGAAGACCGTAGAGAGTGTCATTGCTCAATATTATAATAACTGGGAACTTTGTCTTGTGGATGATGGGTCTTCTAAAAAAGAGACCATCTCTTATCTTAAATCTCTTGTCTCTCATGAAAAAATAAAAGTTTCGTTTTTAAAAGAAAACCAAGGAATATCCAAGGCGACAAATAAAGGAATTGAAATCTCCTCCGGCGAGTATGTGGCCTTCCTCGATCACGATGATGAATTAACTCCTCATGCTCTCTTTGAAGTGATTAAAGTTATTAATGATGAAAAAGGCGAGGTGGATTTTATTTATTCCGATGAAGATTTTATTTTGCCCAATGGCAAATTTATTAACCCTTATTTTCGGCCTGATTTTTCTCCTGATCTTTTGTTAAATCATAACTATATTGCTCATTTAGTAGTCTATCGCAGAGAGGTGATGAGAAAGGTGGGAGATCTTGAAAGTCGCTTTGATGGTGCTCAAGATTATGATTATCTTTTGCGCATGACGGAAGAAATTGAAAGAAGAAAAGGCAAGATCGTCCACATCCCAAAGGTGTTGTATCACTGGCGTATGATTGAAAGTTCTACGGCCCTTAGTAGTAAATCAAAACCCGAGGCCCATCATCGAACAAAACTTGTTTTAGAGGCGGCAAGTAAAAGGCGTCAAATTCAGGCCGATATTATTTCTACCAGTCTTCCTTATTTTTTTCGTTTTAAAAGAGAAATCAAGGGCCATCCTCTGGTGAGTATTATTATTCCTTTTCGCGATGAACCTCGTTTGTTGGAGATGGTGCTTTGTTCTATTTTGAAGAAAAGCACTTATTCAAATATTGAAATTCTGGGAATAGATAACGGGAGTATTTTAGAGGAGACGAGAAAAATCAAAGAGACGTTTAATGAGGAGAATAAAGTTCGCTTCTTTGATTATCCCATGCCCTTTAATTATTCGGCCATTAATAATTTTGCCGTTCAGTATGCGAAAGGTGATCATCTTATTTTGCTCAATAACGATATTGAAATTATCACAGATGATTGGATTGAAGCGATGCTGGAGCATTCTCAGCGAACGGAAGTAGGCGCCGTTGGAATGAAATTGCTCTACCCTAATAATCGTCTTCAGCATGCGGGAGTTGTCATTGGAATTAACCATTCGGCCGGCCATGCTTACAAGGGATATCATCGAGAAGAGCCAGGCCATTTTAATCGATTGAATACTGTTCACAATGTTTCGGCCGTTACAGGTGCGGCCTTAATGGTAAAGCGATCTTTGTATGAGGAGATGGGGGGGCTCAATGAATTTATATGGCCAGTTGCTTTTAATGATGTGGATTTTTGTCTGCGCTTAAGAGAGAAAAATTATCTCAACATTTTTACTCCCTATGCCGTTGCCTATCATCACGAATCGGTTTCTCGTGGTTACGAGGATTCCCCTGAAAAGAAAAAGCGCTTTGAAAAAGAAAGACGTGCTCTCGTTAAAGAGCACGAAGATATTTTTGAAAAGGGTGATCCTTACTACAATGTGAATTTAACTCTAGAAAGAGAGGATTTTTCTATTAAAGACCAACGTTTTAATTAAAAAATCTCAATAACATCAAATGTACCATCACTTAAAAGCATTTGAAATGTAGTAGTTCTGCCGGCCCTTCCCTTGGCAGTATTAGGTCCTGTTCTTTCAACATCAATATCCATTAATTCATTATTGATACGGCCATGCAGATGTAATCCGTTACCGGCACGGATATATCCTAAATGAAAATAGGTAAAATTTTGTCGGCAATTAATGGTGAAATTAGAAACCGTTCCTTCAACAACACAGAGGCCTTTTTGAGAAAGGATTGTTGCAACTTCCGCAGAAGCTTTTCCGCTATAAAGGGAAAGTGAAAGAATTAAAGTGTAAAGAAAGGAATGAACTAATTTTTGCATAAGAACTCCTATAGTGAATAAAGAATAATTTCTTTTAAAGAGACTTCTTTAGACAAAAAAAGAATTATCGGCAATAAAATAATTTTTTAGGAGACAAAGTTAATCTGCTGCATAATAAAGAGAGAGTGTCGACCAGCCAGCATCTGCTTGTTCTGGTGAAAAACTGTATCCATGGCGCGCAAAAGAGCGAAGGTCCATCTCGTTAAGAAAGTGATGAAGATGCGTAACAATACTTTGATCGAGAGTAGGATTTGTACTCATGCCTCCCGCTACAAAAGCAACCACATCATCAGCATAGGCCTTCGGTGAAATAACGATTGTTCCATCTTCTTTGAGCTCAATTTTTCCATCAGCATAAAAACCAGGGTGGAGCTTGGCAAAACTAGAAGGAGTTTCTTTATTAAAATATTGGCCTGCTTCAAGAGGAAAGCGATTGCGAAACTCACGGGTTTTTCCTTCATAGCGAACGTCAACTCCTGCCAGAAGTGTCATAGAGAAAAAGAAAGAGGCCGCTAGTGTTTTTTTCATAAGTATTTTCCTTGGTTGCAAAAAAAGTAAAAGTAGATGAGATGGGTAGAGCAAAAAAAGTCATTTGTAAAAAAGGATTAAAAAGAAGTGAAAAAAATACTCTTTGTCTGTTTGGGAAATATTTGTCGATCACCTAGCGCAGAGGCCATCTTTAAGTCTCTTTTAAAAGAAAAAAAATTAGAAGATAAGTATTTTATCGATTCGGCCGGAACCAGTAACTATCACGAAGGTGAATTGGCCGATGAACGGATGCGATCTTTTTTAACAAAGGCCGGATATACATCCAGCAGTATTTCTCGTGGGATAAAAAAAGAAGACTTTGATAAATTTGATTTGATTGTTGGTATGGATAGAAAAAATATACGCGACTTAGGCCAAATGGCCTCGCTATATCTTGAAGAAAAGGAAAAAGAAAAAATAAAACTCATGACAAGTTTTTCAACAGTCTTTGACGACGATGGCGTTCCCGATCCTTACTATGGAGGAGACGAAGGCTTTATTCATGTCATTGAGTTATTAGAAGATTGTTGTCAGGGTCTTTTAAATTATATCCAAGAAAAATCATTTTAGCTGAGTAAAGAGAAAATTGAGTTTTCATAAAAAAACCTTTTAGGGGCCAAAAGAGAAAAAGGCAACAATATCCTCGTAAGAATGCCCTTTTTGCATGGCCTTAGCGATGAGTTTATTTTTTATTTGGTAGTCACTATAATTTTTCTTTGAGCGCGCCAGCTTCTCTTTTTCTTTTCCTAGCCACGTATGCAAAATTTCCGTCGTATCAACATGTTCTTCCTCTAGCGTTTGACGGATAAAATCAGCATCCAAAAAAGAAAATTCTTCTTTAAGACGATAAAAAATAAGCTTCTCACCAACTCTGCGATGAGCGAGAATTTTAATTTTAAGGCGGCATGTTCTTACATCGTTGAGATAATCAAATTCTTTGAGTTTTTTAATGGTTTGCCGAATTTCTTCAGGATCATATTCTTTTTCCTGAAGTTTTTTTGTGAGCTTATACTCACTGTAATTATAGCGCGTAAGAAGAGCGAGGGCCTTATTCAAACAAGACATACCCATGAATAAAACCCTCGCCTATAATTAAGATTTAACTTTCGGTGCTTTTTCTTTTTTTTCTTCACTCTTCTCTGCATCAGGAAGAAGATCATACTTGGTTAAAACTTCTCTTTGAATGCTTTGAAAAATCTCAGGATTTGTTTTTAGCGTCTCTTTGGCCGCTTCACGTCCTTGTCCAATTTTTCCATTTTGGTAAGAATACCAAGCACCCGATTTTTCAACAATATTATCCTTTACCGCTAAGTCTAATAAATCCCCTACTTTTGAAATTCCTTCGCCGTAGACAATATCAAACTCGCACTCTCTAAAAGGAGGCGCCATTTTATTTTTGACAACTTTAACACGGGTGCGGTTACCAACCATCTGGTCACCATCTTTAATGGCGCCAATGCGGCGGATATCGAGGCGAACAGAGGCATAAAACTTAAGGGCATTTCCCCCTGTCGTCGTCTCTGGGTTACCAAACATGACACCAATTTTTTGACGAAGTTGATTGATAAAAATGACAGTACAATTTGAACGAGAAATAGAGCCGGTGAGTTTTCGCAGGGCCTGTGACATAAGCCGCGCTTGTAGTCCCATATGAGCATCTCCCATATCACCTTCAAGCTCTGCTTTAGGCGTAAGGGCCGCCACAGAATCCACAATGAGCAAATCAACAGCACCTGAGCGCACTAGCATGTCGGTAATTTCAAGGGCCTGCTCACCGCTATCGGGCTGCGAGATGAGAAGTTCTTTGACATTGACGCCAAGTTTTTCTGCATAAGTTGTATCAAGAGCGTGTTCAGCATCTACGAAGGCCACGGTGCCTCCCACTTTTTGTGCTTCGCTGGCAATGTGAAGAGTGAGCGTTGTTTTTCCCGATGATTCAGGTCCATAGATTTCAATAATCCTGCCTCGAGGGATTCCGCCAATACCGAGGGCCAAATCCAAAGACATACTTCCCGTTGAGATAGAGGGAATCTTTATAGGAGCATCGTCGGGATTCATTTTCATGATGGCGCCTTTTCCAAAGGCCTTTTCGATGGAAGAGAGGGCCACTTCAAGGGCCTTACCGCGTTGCTGTTCATTTTGTGCTTCAGCTTTTGAGCTCATGAGTATCTCCAGTTTTTTTTATTCAGTAGCATTAAGGTTGTCAGCTACTACAGGTTTAACATTGCCAAGGGGAACTGGTCAAAGTTCTAAGAAAAGAGTGCAAGAGAAAAAAAAAGAAGTAAAAGGCAAGTCTTTGAAAGAAGAGCTCTTTATGAGAGGGCAGGAAAAAAATATTGTAAAAGAAGCATCACAATACCTGCGTATATTCCACTCACCACATCATCGAGAATAGTGCCCGCCCCGTGGCGAATTTTTTTGTCGAAAAAGCTAGCTGGCCATATTTTGGTGATGTCAAAAAAACGAAAGAGAAGAAAAATAAAAAGAAAGTGTAGAAGAGAACTTCCTGGAGCAATGATGTAGGTGAGAAGCATTCCTACAACTTCATCAATGACAATCCAAGAAGGATCGTGAACATGAAGGCGCTTTTGCACAAAGTCGGCCACAAGACAAGAAATGACAGTAAGCAAGAGCGCAAAAGGAAGAAGGAAAAAGCTAGGAAGGTTGAACTGAGCATAAAAATAGAGAAAAGGAAGAGTGGCCAGCGTGCCAAATGTTCCTGGAGCAAAAGGCGCAAATCCTACTCCAAGGAAACTCAGAAAGAGAACTTCGAGGGAAAAAGGAATTTTTTTTGGGGGTTCTTCTTGATTCATCTGTAAGACTCGTTAAAAATGGTGGCATGAAAAAATTTATTCTAGCAGTTTTCTTTCTTTTTGGCCCTCTTCTCTTTTCTTTAAGTGTCCGAGTCCCTGAAATGATGCAGTTTCCTCTTTCTAGCGAAGAGAAAGAATCATTTAGAGACTTTGAAGGAAGAATTCCCATTATTGGTTACGGAAGCCTTATGTCGCCTACTTCAGCAGGCCGAGAGTTTGCAGGATTTAAAATTCCTACTAAGGTGCGTCTTTTTGGGGTAAAACGAGTTTTTAATCGCGACGTTTGGCCAGGCAAAAAAGAATCGGCCATGCTAGATTTACTCTATAGTAATAATCCGGCCCACTGGGTAAATGCAGTTCTTTACTTTGTAGATGAAAAAGAGCTCGCTAAATTATTAAAACGAGAACTTGGCTATGACGTTGGACGCGTCTCTTATGAGAATTATGAGACAGGAGAAAAAGGTGAGGCCTACGCTTTTATGGCCATTTTTCCCGAGACCATTGAAAAATATACTTCTAAAGATGTCGTTCCCGTTTCGCGGTATTTGAATCTTTGTTTAAAGGCAGCACAAGAGCTAGGCGATGATTTTTATGCTGATTTTATTGAAACGACATTTTTGGCCGATGAAGAGACTCTCTTAAAAGATGTTCTCTAAGAGAGGGAGATAAAAGAATGAAGCGACCAAGTTATTTAGAAAAATATAGAGTAGATTGGGAACTCTTTGAAGTTATCCTTGGGGGAAAATCGGCCCTTGATGCAAAATCTTTTTTGGGAACCATCAAAGATCTCTCTTCAGTTGAGAGTTTTCTCAAACACTACGGTCACGATATCCACGATCCTATTTTAATGGCAGAGCTTTTTGGAAACTACCAAGAAGCGATGCAGTTTATTAAAAAATATTTTCTCAAAGAAGGAAATGAAGAAGGGCTTCCCCTTGAAATTCCCCCTCGCTTCCATTTGATTTCTGATTTAAGTGAGCTTTTTTTAATGGCCGCGGGCCAAATTCCACGCATCACTTTAGAAGAGAGACTCTGGTCAGGCATTATCCTTAAAGTGATGCACACGATTCTTCATGCCGATAAAGATCTGCGCCACAACTATCTTCCCGTTATTCAGCAGCAAATATTTGATCAATTTTATAAGGCCCTTCAGCGCGGCGATGATGGAAAACTTTATTTTGTTCATGAACAAAGACAGGTGCAAATTCCTCTTTACGATTTTCAAACAAAGGCGAAAAAATCACGCGAAAGTATCGTTTTAAAGTTACTTCATAAGCCAGAGAATGTGGCCGAAGAAGTCTTTGATCGTATCGGAGTGCGCTTTATTACTCTCAATAAGGCCGATACGTTGCTTTTGATTAAATTCTTAGATGAAAAGCACAATATTATTCCCCAAAATCTTAAACCTAGCCGATCGGTGAATTCACTTCTCGATGTTGAAAAGTTTAAAGGAAAATATGGCGCTCTTGTGCGAAAATGTATTAAAGAGCAATTAAGTGAAGAAGAGTTTTATCATCTTTTTAATGAAAGCATTATGGACTCGGCCTTTAGCGAGAGCGATGATAAGCGTATCGTAAAAAATGGCTTTTCTCACAAAAAGTATCGCTCTATTCAATTTACTTGCCGGCAACTCATTAATTACCGTCATCCTTTTATTCAGGATGTAATGGAGTTAAAAACCATGGCCAAAAAACAACATGATAATGGAGTAGAAAGCGAGCTGAGTAAAAAGGCGTTAGAATTAGATTTGGGATTATTGCGGCGAGATGTGCGCTTTTTTTATCCTTTTGAAGTACAAATTGTGGATTATGAAAACTATCTCATCAATACAGAAGGTGAGGCCTCTCATGAAATCTATAAAAAAGCACAATTAGAAGGCATTATCTTGCGTCTCTTTAAACCTCTCTTGGAATACAAACATCTAAGTTTTGGCGGAAAAAAAGATCCATCCTCTCATTAGCTTCTCGAAAAAAATCCACTTGCGGAACATGGCTTCCATCTTTAATGACATAAAATTCAGCATTTTCAATTTTCTCATAGAGAAGATGCTGATAGTAGTTAGGAATCATGCGATCTTTATCGCCTCCCATAATAAGAACAGGGCATTCAACATTGCTGGCCATCCCCATGACTTCATGTTGATCCATTTCAAAGAAGAGCTTGAAGAATAAATTCATGGGAAGCTCAGAGAGCTTTTTTAAATAGATTTTAATAAAATCCATACTGGTTTCTTTTCGATTAAAACCACCAAACATAATAAAATGGCGTGTCAGAGGATTTTTAGATGACTGTTTCCAAAAATTATTTAAAAAGCGAGGATCTTTAGCATAAAAGGCCTCTAAGAGAGGCATCAAAAAATACATAAGAGATGAGTTAAACATAGTTTGGGAAGGTGGAAGAGAAGGGCCAGAGATGAGGATAATTTTTTTTACAAGAGAGGGATATTTTTTGGCAAACTCTAAAGTGACATTCACTCCCATGCTGTGACCAATAAAATAATAGGGAAGATTGTTTGTGGGAAGAAAGTTCAGCAATTCATAGAGATCATTCGTAATGTTATCAAAATTAATATCAGAAAGGTTTTCTTTAGCAGTAGAACCGTAATGGCCGCGGTAGTTATGAAGTAAGATAGGGTATTCTTGTTTTTCAAAATACTCCACTTGATATTTAAAGTGTTCAAAATTGCAAACAAGGCCGTAATTAAAAACAAGAAGTGGTTTTTCAAAGCGCACAGTGGCCGAAAAAAGATTGGTGATATAGGTGATAGAATTTCCATCTTTAGCAGTAAACAAAAGAGGTTCTGTATCCATGAGCTTCATCATTGACTCAATACCTTTTTTAAATCAAAAAAGAGTCTTTTTTGCGGGGCCCATTTCTCTTCTTCTTCAAGTTTTTTTAAGGCCTCGCGCAGTGAGGGGAGCGTTGACTCTGTTGACTGAGGAATTGCCTTTATAACTTTAAAAAGAAGAGATGAAAAACGAATCTCCTCTCCTACGTTAATTTTTCTTCCTTGCGTGTAGCGAAGAGAGTTAATAAAGAAAGTCGTACCAGGATGAATGGGAATAAGACGGAGTTCGCTTTTTTCGTTAAGAGTTAAGGAAAAATGAAGCCCATGAAACTCAGGGTCAGGTAAGGCCAAAAGAGGAGTTTTAGATCCAATAAGAAGAGAATCCCTGTTCCAAGAATAAATTCCCTTATAAATAGGAGTCGTAAAGTCAAGAATTTCAATTTCTAGCATGCCTACTCAATCGGTAGAAAAAAAGAAGAGTTAAGAGATTTCTACGAATTTTATTTCTTGGATGGTATAGGCCACATCACCTTTTGGCGCTTTCACGATAACTTCATCTCCCTCTTCCTTGCCTAAAAGGGCCTTCGCGACAGGGCTGGTATAAGAGATGCGTCCTAACTTACTATTGCTTTCATCCGCTCCTACAATAGTATAAGTGACTTCTTTATCTTCTTCGTCGTGAAGAAGGGTGACTGTGGCACCAAAAACGATTTTTTCGCTTTTAATAGAGGCCACATTGATGACTTTGCATCTTGCTGTGCGAAATTGAAGTTCTAAAATGCGTCCTTCTACATGGGCCTGTTTTTCTTTGGCGGCAGCATAATCAGCATTTTCTTTGAGGTCTCCTTGGGCCCGTGCTTCGGCAATGACAACTTTGAGGCGTTCGCGCTCTACTTTGACGAGAAAATCCAGCTCCTCATCGAGCTTTTTTTTGCCAGAGGCAGTCATGGGAAAGAACTCATCATTTTGGGGATTTCTCATAGTAAAGAGGCCTATTTTTTAAAAAGAGAATCTGCTAATTTCACAAGATCGTCTTTGTCGGGTTTATTAGAAGGGCGACCAGCAGCAAGGCGAAAATAGGTGCAAAAGTTTACCTTGGTTTTCTCGGCCACGCGGTTGGCCATGGGCTCACGGCATTCGTTATAGGCAGTGGAATCATGAAACTGACACATGGCGCAACAGTAAATTCCCTCCCCACAAGAGGGGCATTCCTCACGGCGAGAAATTTTGTCATTTTCTGTAAAATCTAACTCTGTATTGCAGTTATAACAAAAGATACTCAACTTAAAACTCCTTCATAAGACCGGCCGCCATCCCTACATCTCCTTGCTGCCCCCCTTGGTAAGGGGCCAAAAAGATAAGGGGAAAATTTCTTTTATTATACTCTTCTACTGAACGCAAGAGCAGCCCTTCATTGGCCAAATTAATTGTCTTTAAAGTGAGGATATTGAGAAGCAAAATAGAGAGTCCCGAGAGAAAATAAATTTTCTCCTTTGTAAGCTCCCCCCCCTCAAAGAGTTTTTTAGAGCGGCCTAGACCGGAGATGAGAAGAGCACTGCCAACAGTTCCAAGAGCAATACTAGGCCAGGTAATTTTTTGTTTTTCTTGGTAGCTATTGAGGTAATCAAGGGCCACTTCATCTTTACTTAAATAAGGACGAAGCCCCTCGCCTTTTTTTTGAGGAGTGATATCTAAGAGAACTTCGTAATTTCCCACAATGGCCTTACGCATGCATTTTTTTTCTGCGATGGGAATACTTTGAACGCAGCGAAGAGAAGAGAAAAAAAGTGTTAAGATTAAAATAACTGTTCTAATAGGATTCACCTTTTCTTGAAAGAATAACCGGAGCGCGACCATGGATATTATCAAAACTTCTCGAGGTATTAAACGCACTATCACCAATATGGGCCGTTTTAAAGAGATTCTCACTGTTTTGGCCAAAAATGGTCTCTCTGAGGTTATCTATAAGATGCAGCTGCATCGCTTTTTTCCCAGCGGTGGAGGGTTTGATGAGCAAAAAGAAAAAAAAGAAAGAGAGACGACGTCGAGCTTTGCCGCCAAACTGCGCCGCTCTTTTGAAGAGTTAGGACCTACTTTTATTAAACTAGGCCAACTACTCAGTACGCGCGATGATCTTTTTGAAGAAGAATTCTTGCAAGAGATGCGGCAGCTCTTAGACAAGGTAGGCCCTCTTCCTTTTTCCAAGGTAGAAAATCAAGTAGAAGAGGCCCTCGGCCGACCAGTAAAAGATATTTTTGCTGAAATAGAAGATACCCCCATTGGAGTTGCTTCCATTGGGCTTGTTTACCGGGGATTGTTGAAAGACGGATCAAAGGTTGTCCTCAAAGTGAAAAGACCGTCCATTGATAAAAAAGTAGAGACAGATTTATCTATTTTGAAATTCATGGCCACCTCTCTTGAAAAATTAGGTGATGAAATAAAATATATCTCACCAACACGGTTAATTGATGATTTTTCCAATCAACTTCAACAGGAATTAGATTTTTTGCAAGAAGGGCTTAATCTCGTTCGCATGAAAAAAGTCATCGATAAGATTGATGAAAAAGAAATTTTTTATCTTCCTCAAATTTATAAAGAATACAATCATCGAAATCTTATTGTGATGGAATATTTAGAAGGAATTCCTCTTTCAAATCCGTCCTTAAAAAATAAAAAAGATCTTGAAGAAAAACTCATGGATGGTGTGGCCGTTTTTATGAGCTCACTTTTAAGTGAAGGTTTTTTTCATGCCGATCTTCATGCTGGTAATTTATTTTATTTAAAAAATGAAAAAGTGGGCGTCGTTGATTTTGGTCTTGTGGGTCAACTGGGAAAAAAAGCGCGTTTAAATCTTCTTTCTCTTTTGTATTCATTGGTGAATTTTGATTTTGAGAATCTTGTCTATGAATTTCTCGATGTGGCCACCTATGAAGAGATGCCCGATGTCGATCTGGTTATTCGCGATGTAAAGAGTGCTCTTTCTCCTTTTGTTGGATTGACTGTGAGGCAGACAAACTTGGCCCTTCTTCTCAATTCTGTTATTCAAGTGATGAGTCGTCACCGCGTTTATCTACCGCGAGATTGGTTTATTGTTTTTCGGGCCCTTATTATGCTCGATGGCCTAGGAAAAGTGATGGAGCTTGATTTTGATATCTATTCTATTTTAGGCAAAGAACTCTCAAAGAGTGCCAGTGGTCCTTTTGATAAAGCGTATTTGCAAGAAGAAGGGCTTTATCTCAGTAAAGATATCATCGCTCTTTTGCGGATTCTTCCGCGCCATTTGCGCTGGTTTATTCGCGATCGATCGCGCGATGGTTATCAGTTAAAAATAAAATTAGGGGAAACAGATAAGAGTATTAAGCAACTAAGTAGTTCTTTTTTCTTTTTGGCCCAATGTTTATTAACCATTATTTTTTTCACGCCCAAAG